>CAYSRM010000163.1:2409-3906 GCA_964433435.1 uncultured Victivallales bacterium | reverse complement strand
GCCGAAAAACAAAAATATGCTCCATCACAAAAAAGTGTGAGCAATGCGGGCTAGCTGATGGTGCCTTCTATTGCATCACGTTTCTGCATTATATTTTATCTCCAAACACGAAGTTAAAAAGGACAGAAGGAAAGACCTTATCTGCTCATTCCTATACCGCTAGCTGCCGCCATCGGATTAGAAAAAAGCGAAGAGGTGCAATGGGAATTGCTCGGACGTAATGAACTCCACCTCGTCCGGCCTGATCCGTCAAAGCCAAGCACCAAAAAATGAGCAATCTCTTCATATGGGTTTTTCGACGGCGTCATAGTCTAGGTCTGACCCGTCCCTAGCCTGTCATTTTATCTTGATGTCTCGCTGAATTTGAATAGAGTTTGTTCTACAGGAGCGCTTCTTCAAGCGGTGGTTTTGTGGGCGCGTGCCTATGCCGCCTGAAAAGCGATTCCCTGTTCAGAATGGGATAATCAAGATGAAAAAAAGTCTGTCTGGAATGTGTCTGACATGTATTGCGGTGGCCGCCCTGTTTTGTGTGTTAGGTTCTGCCTATGCCAAGGATTTAGAAGAGCGCGCAGATTTGAGTGTTTCTATTTCTGCGGCAGTAAGTACTGCAACAAACGGCCAGTGGGTGACATTTTACGTGACGGCTTCAAATCTTGGGCCGGATCCGATTTATGCTGTTGATGAATGTGAGATCACATTCAATCCGGCTGATGGACAGTATGGAGATGACGGCGCCGGTGGCGGGGATCCGGCAGATGCCGTGGTTTCCGGTCCAGGAACCATTGATAAAAGCTGGTGGGATATTCACTGGTTTCCCGGTTCAATTGCGCCGGGGCAGTCCCGTGCCATGACAGTTTCCATTCCATTGCATATCCGGGGTGAGGAAGGGTTGAATTCGGCGAAAGTATGGGGTGGATACAGCAATAGTGATTTTTGTGACACGGTCGTGGCCAATGACTACGATGAACTGCAGCTCGAATACGTTGCCGCAGCGGATCTGTCGGTGACAATTAATAACTATGGAAATACAGAATGGGATATTTCAGACGGCGCGTATGAACTTCAAATTATCGCAGGGAACGCCGGACCTTCAGTAATTGAAGGTGCGGTTGTTACTAATACTCTTCCGGAAGGCTGTGCCTATTCGATTGTCTGGCCAGAAAATACCGACTATTACAGTTTTAACGGAAACGTCCTGACCTGGTATGTCGGCGATCCCAACGAAGGAACATTCATTCTGTGGCCTGGTGTGACGCCCGATATGATAGTTCAGATTACTCCGACCAACGGTGGGGCAAAGAAGATGACAAGCCGTATTTATTCTTCTTATGAAACGGATGAATCCGATAATATGGCGGAGAGCGCCATGCTGGTGACCGGAGCGCCTGGCTCTGGAGGAGGGACAAATGGCAGCGGCACGATTATTTCTGTTCAGTTGATGGGTTGGGATGTTGTGCCCGAGGTTGAACGGTACGGCGCTATCCAATACACACTGCG
>CAYSRM010000163.1:0-2309 GCA_964433435.1 uncultured Victivallales bacterium | reverse complement strand
GGCAACGAGTACGGTGACTCGGCGTCTATCGAGGAGACAACGGTACGGGAAGGCCCGTATGTACTGACTGTTACCCCGGTTAGCTCTGTGACACCCACGTTTGGTTATCGTGAATTTGAAGCGGTTGTGCAGACCAACGGACAGACTGTTGCCGGTGTTCCGCTTTACGCTGAAATAGTGCGCGGACCCCATGCAGGACTTTTTACCAACACAGTGACTGGAGCTCCGGAGCCCGGCGCGCCTGCTAAGGCCGTGGTGGCGCTTTATGATGAGGAGGGGTATCCTGGCATCGATCATATTTCAGTCACAGGCCAGGTAGGCAGAATTCCGTTCAGTGTGAATTTGAATGCGGAATGGAGAATGATGGGGCCGCATACATACGCCTGCACAAACCTTGGATATATTACTGACAATGGGCTTTCCGTGTTTGAAATTTTTGTTCCTGATGGGTTCGAAATTGCCGACATAAAGACCGGATTGCATTTTATTCACACTTTTCCGGGAGATCTTGAGTTCCGGCTTTATTCGCCGTCAGATTACGGTAAGATTGAAACAGAAGCTTCCCTTATAGAAGAAATCAATGCTTTTGCTTTCGACAGCCTCGAAGTCGGACGGAGTGATGCGTATTGTATTTTAGACGAATCGGCTGCTGTTAGTATAACAAATGCGGCGCCTCCATTCAGCGGGTTGTACCGTTCTCAATTCATGCAGTTGAACGCTTTAATTGGTGTTGAATCTATCGGCACATGGCGCCTGGTGATTGAGGATATGAATGAAGAGGATTTCGATTACGGCGAACTGCTTGGATGGACGCTGACCTTGGAGCCGAATGACGGTGATCTTGATAATGACGGAGTAAATGACGACTGGGAGCTGGCTTACGGATTGGACCCGGATGATCCGAATGACGCAGATTCGATAAGTCTTTCAGGTGTCTCTTATCGCTCGGCGTTCAGGACGTATAGCGATCCGAGTGATCCTGAAACCACGTTTGCTATTACAGGATTTACCTGGAGGCCGGGGGCAAAGGAGGATGACATTGTTCTCTCCTGGCGTAGCGCATCTAATCAGTTCTATTCGATATGGTGGAATCTGGATCTGAACGATGAAGAATCTTTTATCCTTGACCAGGGGATTGAAGCAACACCCCCGGTTAATGAATACGTGGTAACGAACGACCTTCCCGGCAGTGCATTTTTCTATATCGAGCAGGAATATTAGCCTGATTCCCGATGCTGTTATATTGCGTGCTCTGCTTAACTATATAGTTGTTTACCCGGAGCGGACTATAAGGAGAACGGTTCTATTTTCACGACTTTGTTTTGTTCGCGGGAAATCTCTGCTCGAAATCCGAGAAGGTGGCTGGAGATGGAATCTTCGAGGCTGGTAGTAGAGAGCGAAGGTTTTTTGCCGTCAAGGTATTTGAGGAAGTCGCCGACCAACCGCAGATCCCCGCCGCCATGTCCGCCTTGTGCTCCTGTCATGTCGCCGGTAATCTTCAAGTCAATTTCCTGTTCCGAATATTCATGGCCGGGCCTGGGGTCAATATGTCGAATAACGAATTTACTGTCCTCCAACGCGCCCTGTATTTCGCCTTTTGTTCCGATGATATGAATGGAGCGTGATGGTTTTGCGGAACCGCCTATCATATTGAACGTAGCGGTGCTGCCGTCCCGGAACTCGATGAGGACTGATTCATGGTCGACCAAATCCATACCTGTTTTCCATGCGCAACGTCCGTATGGCGAGGTTTTCAGTGATTCAATCTTGTCTTCGATAGTCGGTTCTTTGATGTGCTCGATAGAATCCCACACATAGAATTTCCATCGGTTCGGGTGGTCAATATAATGCTTTCTTGCTGAATAGAGGCATTCTTTCTCGATCGGGCAGTCAACTATGCAGCGGGTTCCGGCGCCTTCCGGAGCGTTTTCAGGGCGGAACTGAATATTGCTGCCAAAACTGCACACGCGACCGGGATGGATTCCTGTCTTCAGCCATGCAATAAGGTCAAGATCATGGCAGGATTTTGCCATAAGCATGCTTGATCCCGAAAGTTTCTTCCGGTTGTGTTTGCCCCGAATATAGCTTGTGCCCATATGGTGATAGGATACGTGCTCTGTGGCCTGAATGTTTATGATGTCGCCAATAATGTTGTTGGCCAGTTGTTTACGTATGGCTGCATAAAAGGGGGCGTGCCTGAGAACATGGCATATGGCGACCTTGTTGCCGTGTTTTTTGACCGTCTGGACAAGTTTCCACATATCTTCTTCGGTTGTGGCAAACGGTTTTTCCAGCAGCATATCGTAACC
>CAYSRM010000162.1:0-3918 GCA_964433435.1 uncultured Victivallales bacterium | reverse complement strand
AAACACTCATGTTAACGTTGTGCGGAAAGGAGGCTGACCTATGGCGTAGCGAAAGAAGCCCTGGCATTACGAGACATTGCAGAAGCATTTACATTTCACAGAAGACACGGAGGAAGAAGATGAAGACACGGTTCAAGTCGCTGGCAACAGTGTGCATGGCACTTCTCGTCACAGCGGGAAGCGGCTATGGCCAACTCAGGGTAGGGCCCTACCTTTCAATGGCGGATGCTGACGAAGAGCATGGTTATGGCGGAGGTGTGCGAGCCACACAGCCTCTGGCCGATAATCTCCTCTTGGATTTTCGCGCAAGCTCCATGACTTATGAGCACTTTGACGCGTTTCCTCTGGAGCTGGGCCTATTTGGAGCCCTGCCCTCTGGAGCGTGGGAATGGTACGGTGGGGGAGGATTCGGGTACTTCATCTACAAGCTCGATATCGACACACTGGATGATCCTGACCCCGAACTCGGCTTTTTCGTAGCTGGAGGCACCTCGGTTTCAGTAGCCGAAGGTATTCGCTTGTTCGCTGAGGTCAAGTACACCTCTGCGTCCGTGCACGTTGAGTCAGATAGAACTGCGATACCGGGTGGTGGGACCAGGTGGACATCTGCCGATAGAGGTCTGGATGGAATGGGGGCTAACATCGGCATCCTGTGGCAACTGTAGTACTCGCTTGATTTCGCAAGGTCATCCAACAGCCGCCCGGTCGACGGCGAACACACCACGCCTCTGACCGGAAGGCTGTTGGTCGACTCAGGGATTGTGCATTAGGAAAACAGAAGGGAGGAGCACCATCTTCGTAACAATTGGATAATCGATGACGACGGCAACGACAGTAAAAACCAACTACAGGAGATACCATGAACATACTCACACATATGAAACGAATTCTCCCCATACTCATCGGGTTTGTTGTGCTTGCGGGCTGTGCAACTATTGATGTGGATGATCCGAACGCGGCAGTTGTGAACGTGGAATTCCGAAACTTTCCGAAGTCCATGCTCGGGAATCAACCGTTCATCCGTAAATTAAACGGCGAGGTTGTCTTTAACATCCGCAAGAAGACGTTCAGATTGATGCCGGGTGAGTACACCGCAGAAATCCAACAGAAGAGCTACGGCGTTAACCACAAAGCAAACATCGATTTCACGATACCCAGCAAGGGCACATACACGCTGGTCATAACGTGGGAGGGGCGCGAGACGCCGCTGGTCGGCAAGCCAAAACTGGACATCACATCCAAGTTGACCAGGTCATCTGAGTAGGAGTGCTGGAAATGACTGTTCTCAGACTACCGAGTTTGTTTCTTGTGGTTTGTATCTGTGCGGGCTGCGGTACTGTTCACGTGTCATCCTCACCTCCCGGCGCAACTGCGTATCAGGTTTCTGACACAGGCAAGGCGACGCCCAAGGGCACGACGCCTTGTGAGTACCACCATGGAGTCTTGGCCCAAGAGCGGGCTTATGTGGTGTGGCCCGATGGCACGCGTAGTCCGCGCAAAGCGCACCTTCGAGCGTTCTTCCTCTTTCCGGAGACCATCGAATTCCACTTCGCGAAACCACCTTCGGAAAGACAGTAGCCGCGAAATCAGGAGCCATGCACAACACCCATTAAGCCCCAGTGAGTAAAGACTAAAACTCCGCCCACCGCAGTTTTTCGTCACGAACGGGGGGGTGCCCGCGCGTAGCTGCGTTGCTGCACTTGTTGGCGGCGGTTCCTGCCAGGTTTCCTTGCTTTTAGGGTCTGGGTATCCGGCCCAAACACCCATTATGCGTCATCGGATCGCGGCGAATTACTCCGGTACGATCCTTAGCCCGCATATCTCACAGAATTTCGTAGTGAGAGCGCGGAAAGTGCTGCTGCGGGGGCGCAAATTGGTGAAACGCCAGGCCCATCCTTGTCGCGGAACCGTTGTAGCAGAATGATCCGACAAGTCCCTCAAGAGCCGTCTCGGGAGACATTCATCAAGAATGACCCTCATGCAGGAATCGCCTCCAGCATTTCCTGCTTGGCCGCCTCCAGAACAGCAATCACCTGCTCCCGCTTGACCGTGGGGAAATCGTACAAAAACAAATCGATAGAATCACCCGACTCCAGGCAATCCAGCAAGTTTTGCACAGGCACACGCGTTCCGGAGAACACAGGTGTTCCCTTCAAAATATCAGGCGACGGCTCAATAATTTCGGATAATCCTTTCATATTTAGCATTATCTTATAAACTTAATTAAATATCAATAGCGACTAACAAGTTTTGTACGGTATTGTAGCTAATCGCGTCAAACCGTGAAAATGACGTTGGGTCACAAGATGATGAAAACACTGACAACCGTGAACTGGATTGGCGAAGCAGATATGTTGTGCGCTCAACTTGAGGCCAGCGGCATCAAGACCTTCGTGCCCGACCAAGGTACAGTCACGGCAAACCCTATGTACGCAAACGCTATCGGCGGTATCCGCATTCAGGTTGATGAGCCTGATATGTCGCGTGCACGCGAAATTGTGAAGGACAGGCTGCCTTCGGCAGCCAAAGGCATTTTTGAATGTCCCAACTGCGGTTCCGATTCGGTACAGTACGAGAAGATTTCAAAACGATTTGCTTTCTTGTCGCTCCTTCTCATCGGTATCCCTTTGTTGTGGTTCAAACGGCAATGTGTCTGTGGATCTTGCGGGCACAAATGGAAAGAGAAATGACCCAACCAGAAAATGCAGAGTATTTTCGCGTAGCCGCGAAAAACTCTGATTTTTATCGTTCTGCAACAATAAAAGGAGGTACTGATGATCACCAGAGAGCTGCAAGACACTCAAATAATGGATAATGCCCACAACGTGGATGCCCGAAATTTATATAACACTGATTATGCGATGATTACTGTGATTACGCTGAATCCCGGGCAATCACTCAAGAGGCACATTACTCCCGTAAATGTTGCATTTTATGTTCTAAGCGGAAAAGGCATTGTCGAGATAGGGGATGAGAAGCAGGAGGTCGCAGCAAATACTCTTGTGGAAAGCCCCAAGGATATTGTCCACTGCTGGTACAACGAAAGTTCTGAACCCCTGCGATTCATGGTGGTTAAGGCCCCTAAGCCAACTCGCAAAACGGTGTTTATTGGAGACTGATTACAAAAAAGGCAGAACAAATTGGTGCTACGGACGCGCTATCGCGCGCCGCAGACCATGCCGTTAGAGAAAGAAATAGAGATCTCTTGAAGAAAAAGCCCTGCCTTTGTTATCCTTAAAGATGGAGGTAATGATATGTCACCAGAACTACAAGAATGCGAAGCTCAGGTCATGAGGCTTCCATTGAACGATCGAGCCGTTCTTGCTGAGCGCCTTATAGCCAGCTTGGATTCGCTGGACAGCACAGAAAATGAACATCTTTGGCTAGATGAAGCAGAAAAACGTTATCAGGAGTACAAGGCGGGAAACATATCTGCCCGTCGAGCCGTTGACGTAATTCGTGAAGCTCGATCAAGAATAAAATGAAGCCCATCCGATTTCTGAAACCGGCAGAAGATGAGATGCTTGATGCGGCTCGGTATTACGAACTTCAGGCGCCAGGTCTCGGCGACGACTTTCTGGACAAAATTGATTCTGCCGTTGAAGGTATCTCAGCGAATCCTGAGGCATGGCCAGTCATCCGCAATAACACTCGTCGTCGCCTTGTCTATCGATTCCCTTATGCATTGCTTTACCGAATTGATCCTGATGAAATTGTTATCCAAGCCACAATGCATCTCCATCGCCACCCTCTTTACTGGATCAATAGGATATAAGATTTTCTAACAATGTCATGCATGTGACAAACTATTCCGCGCTTTGCGCTCCATAGTTTGCACATGATGACCAGCGTTCTGCGAGAGGAGAGCATGAACACCATTAGAGAACCAGCGCGGGACATTCCTGTAGTCGACGAGGT
>CAYSRM010000161.1:0-3936 GCA_964433435.1 uncultured Victivallales bacterium | reverse complement strand
CCCGGGTTCCGGCGCCTCCTTCTCCTCGGCAATGTCTTTTTCCGAAACCCCGAGTTCCTCTTGATTTTCTATGCTGTTCTTTGCCAACACAAACTGCACATCCGGCAACACCGCCAGAACCGATGACAGGCCGCTTCGTGTTTCCATGGCCTCCGGTAACGCCAGAAGAAGCTTCATTCCCTTATTTTCTATTGCGCTTCCGCACTGCTTGAGCCAGGTCCCCATCCGTGACATGGAGACTTCGCGCATATTCCGGAAATTCAGGTAAAGTCCATCAACTTTCTTCTGCTGCGCCTGTTCGATCACATATGAAGGGGACAGATGCGACAGCCCCTGAACTCCGTCTGCTCTCACTTGCGGACAGAAATTAAGCCTGTGAACATCAGCTAACTTGCCGTAAAAGTCAGCGTCGCACACCCCGGAAATCACTTCGCCCATTGTCGTGGCCCGCATCCATACGGGCGACAAGTCCGTCAGAAGATGCGCATTGGAAGAGATCCACTTGAAAACAAAACCATCATTCTGCCCGCACGTGTCCCAGCTTGCAACAGCAGGTTTCTGCGGCTCGAGTTGAAGCCCGGTGATCCTTGCGCTCGCCCTGCCCTTGTCCGGACTCCACACGCTGACCCCGAACATGCCTGGATCCTGCTCTCCCCTGAGCAGTCCTGCCTGAGTAAATATGTCTTGCCCGTTAATCCTGGCGAACAGATAATTCCCGCGCAAATAGATATCAAGCATGTGTTCCTTTTCCGGATCGAGCGGAAACTCAGAAGAGGCAAGGGTAAAGGGAAATTCACTGAGCCTTTTCTGACGGAACCAGATTCCACGCCTTTTCACGGGTTCCTCCCCGTTAAAGTCGTCTGCTGAATCGCCGCGTTCCTTCTGCTGAACCCTTACTAATCCGCCTTCGTCGATTCCGAGATAAGTATAAGACACACCGTCAGGTGTAGCGCGCATGTACAGGCCAAGCTGTCCCTCCTCAAGGCGGAATTTCACACGCGCGTGAAAATCCCTTGCGAGATTGCTTCCGCCAAGCCACATCCTGGCTCCGGTAGTATCATACGGCGCATAAATATGGAGTCCGCCCTGATCTGCCTGCCGCATAGCGCCCCAGTCAACTATCCATGAGGAAGAAAGCATCTCATCGAGTCCCTTCACAGTGCGTTCATTTTTTGACCAGCTTTTCTCCAGAAAGGCTACCAGGTCATCGCCGGACCATTCGGGACGCACAATCAGCCGGTTCAGGCGCCTCGGATCGCTGTACTTCGTGTTAAGCGCAAGCTCCCCGCTTAAAAAGGCAAGGTCGTAATGCTTGCTGGCCAATGCAAGATTGAATGTCCTGATCACAATAGCCTTCGGCCTGTACTGGCCGAAATCGCCGTATGGATAGGCGTAAGCGTCGGGAGTAAATCCCAGCTCATCTTCCATTATCCGGACGCACTTTTCATGGTCTTCGGCAAGTCGCGCCTGAAATTCTGAAACTGTCTCGTAACGCTTTTCTTCCTCAATCCAACGCGGTGTGGTAAGAAAACGGCCTGCTTTTCCCTGGGGACTGCCGTGGATTTCTTCAAATCCGTTGTAACTCTGAATGCCTACCTCCCATCGCCGTGAACGCACCATGTCATCTATGTAGGGCCACCTCAGCGCAGCTTTGTCCTTGGTATCAACAGGATAAAGCCACAGAAACATCACTGCATTCCACCCCGCCCGCCTGAGCGGACCGCGCGCAAAAAAATACGAGGTCTTCCGGCTGTGATCAAATGTCATGAGAACGGCTTTTTCCGGGACGGGCTTTCCTTCATACACCAGATCCCTAACGTCTTCAAGGTCAATGGGCACATAACCGTTCTCGCGCAAAGCATCAAGATGTTCCCTGAAAAGCGCGGGGCTCACCTCGTCGTCTTTCCCCGACACCCCGCGATAAGTCAATGCAACAAACTCATGGGTGTCGCGTTTGTCATGCACGACAGGCGGCCACAGGTAATGGTTTACCAGATGTCTGATCGGGAAACTCCATGCTACTGCCAGCGAAATTATGAGCAGAAAATACAGCCATGTTGTAGTGTAAGACACTGGCACTGCCTGGCGCGGCCTGCCGTCAGTTGCACCGGCTTTCCGATACGTGCGGTCCATGCCGGATGAAGCAGTCCCGGGCAGTTTGTCACTTTTGTCTTTTATGCCGTTCATCGTGTCCCCCATGTGGTGCGCCTCAGAGTAAATAATGCGTAATATCCCTGCCAACTGAAAAAGAAAACATACGTAAGAGTAAACATAAATCCTGTCCACCAGTCTTTGCGGCCGGTTTTTTGAAGATAATACACAGACCACAGCAGGGTCACCACCAGGACGCCCCCGACATAAAACCCGGCCGGATGGGAATACATCAACGGTCCTAAAAGAAGCGCGTTCAACATAACCAGGGGGGCAAGCAAAGGCAGAACTGCCTGGGCATACCATGAAATAGCCGCTATCGGGTGCTTTCGCCAGAACCACTTCCCGGCAAAAAACAGTTCGCGAATCCATGAGCGTTTCCATCTCGCCTGTTGCCTTACATACTTGCCCCACCTGTCGGGGACAATGGTCGTAGCAAGCGCTTCGTCATCGTAAAGTATCCTGTAATGCCTGAGCAGCTTATTTGTAAGACTGCGGTCATCGCCGTATGTGGCGTACTTCCCGAGGAACCGCTGATGCAGCCATCCATCCAGTATAGGGATAACACATGTCCGCCGGTAAGCCGAAAAACACCCCGGACAACAGCTTACAGCCCCGAAAAGGTGTTCCGCGGCTTTCATTACCCTGTATGAAACGTAATACCGCACATCCTGCATTTTGGTCAGCAGATTCGTCGAGATGTTTTCCACGTCGGTATGGCCCGAAACACCGGCCACTGTCGGGTCAGCCATGCCCTGCACGACCTTCCTGATGCTTCCGGGCATAAGAAAACTGTCCGAATCCACATAGACAAGTATCTCGCTTCTCGACATCAGAGCGCCTGCTGCCATTCCGTGGCGCTTGCCCTTGTTGGCCTCAAAATCCACGATAGTCAGACGCCTGTGCCTTGCCTGCGCCTGCAGCATCTCACGGAGCGTGTTATCGGTCGAACCGTCGTTCACAACCACCACCTCCAGTTTCGAATGAGGATATCCTTCCCTGAATATCCGGCTGACCGTCTTCTGGATGTCGTCTTCCTCGTTATGGCATGCCACGCAAACGCTGACGGTCGGTTCATAACCCACGTCTTTCGGGGGAACATAGAAAACAGCCAGCAGAAACCTGGATAGAATAAAAACCCCCACCGAGAGACTATAGAGATTTACCAGAGGCTGATACCAGTAAAACTGGACGTTGTAGAGTTTGAGATAGGCTGCAACCGAGAGAAGAATGATGCTGAATATGCCAAGGGCGCTCGCTACTATGCGAGGCGGACTCCTGTACATTCTCCGCGGCTCTACGACCCGACGCACCTCTTCGGGCTCAGGTCCCGGATCAGGCAGAGCATAGCGCTGACGGCGGAGCGTGCCCTGGCAGAAAGGACATACAAGGGGCGGTGGAGAGGAAACCACCTTGATGCTTATCTGGCAGTTCGGGCAACCCGCGGAAATCCCTGTCTTCGGAGTATTCTCTTGCATTTTTTCCCCCGCTTCCTGAGCAGGAGATCCCGGCCTTGATGCCGAACCCGTGAATGGCTGCTTTAACAGTTCTGCTTTCATCTATCTTAAAAAATCTTCCCAGTTATCCGTCATCGTAAATCGAACACGAATTTAGCGCCACCCTTTTAAATTGTTATTGTCTACGAAAACTTGAATTTTTTCAACTGATTTTTCCTGTTGCGTCTCGGTTGCTCCTTTCGTAGAATATTACATATAAGTTTGATGTTTAGTCGCTTTCATAAAGAGGAGAATCCCGACCGATGGCAAAAGTGCTTATTATTGACGA
>CAYSRM010000160.1:2630-3942 GCA_964433435.1 uncultured Victivallales bacterium | reverse complement strand
GAAATGCTTCGGGCAGAAGTTCACCCAGTGTTGATATTCTGAAGTCATTCAGCCGGGAGATGAATGCTGTGGCGATTGGAGTGTCCGGCTTGCAGAATTCTGACAGGACTTGTCTGCACGCGCCGCACAGAGCCGGATAATTTTGATTTGAAACGACTGCGGTGCATCCGTTCGGGCTTACGGCAACTGCAAGCGCTGAAATTTCTTGTTTTCCTGCAGATACGGCCGATACTGTTGCGACCTGCTCGGCACAGATTGTAAGTCCGTACGAAGCGTTTTCAACATTGCAGCCGGTAAAAATTATTCCACCCGGGCAGAGGACCGCTGCGCCAACTTTATAGTTGGAGTATGGCGCGTAGGCGGCTTCTGCCGCTTTTGCCGCTTCTTTAAGCAGACTATAAAAGTCGATTTCCGGCTGCATACTGTTACCGTCTTCAGTTTAATGATCCTGTATTCGGCAGTAGCGAACAAAGCAATAAAGTGAAACTACTTGAATTTCGAAGTCATGGCAAGCAGAAGTCAGGGATTTGCATTATGAACGATTTGCGGCTATCAATGGTTTACAATCTTCCAATATTCCATTGTTCCATGGGATGACATTTGTTTTGATTTTTTTCGACAAGGATCGGGAAACTGACCGGGACGATGATTCAGGTCGGCCTTCCATTGAGCGGTTTGGCTCTTGTTAGCGGCAGACTATTTGTGGTAAAGTCCGGCATTTTGAAAGGAGTAAGGGAGGCAATATGATTTTGAGTGAAAGTGATAAAAAGATGTATCTTGACCGGGCATTGAAAGGCGCGGACTGGTTTGTGAGAACACAGCTTGGCCAGTGGCGGGCGCTGGGACATCTCGGGGACAATAGGCTGGTTTATGACAACCAGTACTTTCGTTCCGCACATTTTGAGGGCGAACGGGATCCGGATAAGGACTGGAGCACGGATCGCGGAATAGCGTTTAATTCAGACAGAGGCAGATTCCTTTACTATTACTATATGCCGGAAAAAAAATATGTGCCTGGACTTGATTGGACACAGGGACGGGCTTTATTTGTGCTTACGGACGCATACAAGGCTACCGGTGACGAGCGTTATCTTGAGACAGCGAGGTTTGGAGCTAAATATATCCAGGGACTCCAGGTGACGGATCCATATTACAGCCAGGGTTTGGGCGCTATCAGGGAGTTGACGCCTGTCGGCAGCGCTTGCGGCATTCTTGATGGAGCGCAGGCTGCGTCCGGTCTTGTTATGCTTGAACAAATCAGCAAAGAAGACAACTGGTTGAGGCTTGGCAGGATGTTTGGCGATTTTATTCT
>CAYSRM010000160.1:0-2530 GCA_964433435.1 uncultured Victivallales bacterium | reverse complement strand
GTTGTGACCAGGGTTACATGCTATTCTGCGGGAACGTTATTCAGGCTCAGTGAGCAGGGAATGGGATCAGGGTTTTCCGTGTGGGGGCTTGGATAAGAAATAAATGTCACTTCGCAGGTGAGGCTCGCTTATTTCAGATGATAGACCTGATAAGGGCAGACGAAGGACTCTGTGCTTTTTCGGATATTTCGAAGGCGCTTTCAATGTAAGCGGATGCTTCACGCAGAGATGTTTGGTCGCAGGCGTGAATTATTGCCAGTGGTTGATCTTTTTGAACATATTCGCCTGTTTTGACTATGTGTGAGACACCTGCGGCATGGTTCACGGAATCATCGACGCTTTTGCGTCCGGCGCCGAGCGACAATACGGATTTCCCTATGGCCTGCGCATCAGCTTTTGTGATCCAGCCTGATGTGGTTGCGGCAATTGTCTTTTGAATTTTTGCGGACGGCAGGAGGGAAGGGTTGTCTATTACTCTCAGGTCTCCATCATGTAGACGGACCATCTGTTTGAACTTTTCAAAGGCTTCGCCTGATGCAAGGGTTTGTCTGAGTTTTGCGGATATTTCTTCTTTCTGCTGCCCGACACCTGACATCAGGAGCATTTGAGAAGCAAGGCTGATTGTGATTTCGGAAAGGTCTTCCGGTCCGTTGTTATGGAGGGTCTGGATCGATTCAGCGACTTCCAGAGCGTTGCCGGCAGAGCGTCCAAGTGGCTGGTTCATATCGGTTATAAAGGCTGACATTTTTCTGTCCATCTTTCTGCCGATTTCAATCATCAGCCCAGCCAGTTTTTTTGCTTCTGCCTCTGTCTGCATGAATGCGCCGGACCCGCATTTGACATCCAGAACGAGTGTTTCAGCGCCTTCGGCAAGTTTCTTTGACATTATGCTTGCGGCAATCAACGGAATTGACGGCACTGTGCCTGTTACATCCCGGAGGGCATAGAGCTTCTTGTCCGCCGGAACAATGTCGGCAGTCTGTCCCGTTATAGAGCATCCGCATCTGGCGATGGTATCCAGGAATTCCGTTGTGGAAAGATCTGTTCGATAACCGGGAATTGATTCCAGTTTATCAAGGGTGCCGCCGGTAATCCCCAGGCCCCGTCCTGAAATCATTGGAACGGCTACATTATGGCACGCGACAAGCGGGGCAAGTATAAGAGACACCTTATCTCCGATTCCGCCGGTCGAATGTTTGTCGGCTGTTGGAAGTTTTATCGAAGATGTATCGACAAGGGCGCCGGAGCGCATCATTGCTTCGGTCATGGCAGTAGCTTCATGTGAAGTCATGCCTTGAAAAAAAACCGCCATAGCGAAGGCGCTTGCCTGGTAGTCGGGCACAGAACCGTTTGCGAATCCGGATATGAAGGCTTGAATTTCCTTTTCGGACAAGCTATGCCCGTCGCGTTTTTTTTCAATTATCCATTGTGGAAGCATCGAGTAGTTACTCTGTTTGTTATGTCAGGAACGGTATGGCTGGCGGCGGGGATAGGAAGCCACGACCCTGAGGCTCGCGCTTTTTTCCCTGGCCAGTCTCAATGCCTTCTTAACCTTGGGCTTATCGATACCGCCTTCTATGTCTACGAGAAAGGCATATTGACGCGGGCAGCCTCTGATTGGCCGGGATATCAGGCGGCTGAGGTTGACATTCTGTGATTTGAAAGTTTCCAGGAAGTCGCAGAGTCCGCCGGGTATGTTGCGTACGCGAACTGCCAGGGTGGTCTTTGCCGGTTTTTCCGGTTTCGTTTTAGTCCCTGACAAAGCGAGGAAGAGTGTAAGATTGGGAATGTCTGCTTCGACCGGATAGTTTAGCACATTCAAGTTGTAGAGTTTGGCAAGATGTTTGCTGCCAAGCGCTGCGGCATTCATCTCGCCTGCGGCGCGCAACGCGGCCGCTGCCGTGCTTGCCACAACTCTGTGTTCAACTCCCTTCAAGTTATCCTTCAGCCAGGTATTGCAGTGCTCGAGGGGAGCAAAGTGAGAATATAGTGTTCTTATCTTTTCACCCTCACGTCCCAGCAGGGCAATATTTACGTTAAGGGTGAGTTCTTCCTCGATATGGACGCTGGGCTTGTTTTCGAGAAGGATATCAACAGTTTCATAAATGGCGCCGCCTGAAGAGTTCTCGATGGGCACTATGGCTTTCCGATTCCGATGGCCGCTGACATACTGGCATACGTCCAGGATGGTCGGCAAAGCAACTTCTTTGTTTTTCTTCCCGAAACGTTTTTCTGCAACAAGATGGGAAAAAGTTCCCCTTGGGCCGAGGTACGCAATTTCAATGCTGTCAGGATTATGCCTTGTCATTTTCTGCCTTGAGATATCTGATTTTGCGGTTACCGTATCACGATGTGCAGTGAGCGGGCAAGCAAAAGCAGAAAGGGTTGCAGGCGTTTTAATGCCGAACCGATAGAACCGAAGAAGGCGCAACATGGATCAATACATAAGCGGGGCAAAACAAGCCAGACTTGCGAAGAGGATGGAGGAGCTGGGGATCGGCGAAGATCAACTCGATGAAAGGTTTATCCT
>CAYSRM010000159.1:0-3991 GCA_964433435.1 uncultured Victivallales bacterium | reverse complement strand
CGCTATCCGCGCTCGCAGCAGGAATTTTGTGAGATATGCGGGTTAACGGCCCTTCTTCCCGAAATCCATTATGTCAGCCCGAAGCGTTATGGACAATGAGCTTCCGTTGAAAACCCTGCCTACCCCGAACAGGTATCGGTAGGCGTTCTTCTTTTCCTTGTCGAGTCCGCCTATACGCGCAGTCCCGCCGTCCTGAACCACTACCTCGGTAGCCAGTTCCTTAGCCTCAACAGTCAGATCTTTCGCCCCCTCAAGAGTCAGCCTGGGATATACCTGCACCACAATCTTATCGTCGCCAATCACACGCGGAAGAGCCCAGAGACTCGCCCCGATATCCCTGTAGACAATATCCGAACTCCACCAGCCATGGCGAATGCCATATTCAAATGTCCATACCTGGTGGGCAACTTTCTTGCCGACCCATATTCTGGCAGGATTGTTGTTCCTGGTGAGAATAAACTGGGCGCTGCGCGATGTATCACGAGCAGCGCTCTTTTCCGCCCGTAATGAGAACTCACCCCGCAGATCAGCGCCCCGAGGAGAAATGCGGACATCGGCCTCTCCCCTTTCGATCCCCAACCCGGAAAGCTCTTTTCTTCCGGTTTCATCAAAACTTACTGTGATACGGATATTCACCGGGTCCCGGTCAATTTCCTGAAGAAGTTGTTTAATGCGCTGTATTCTCTCAGGTATATCATAGACCATCACGACATTATCAGTCTCAAGATGAACCAGAATACCGTTTTCCGACAGCAAAGGCTCCAGCGCCTTCCTGGCATCTTTGAAACTGAGCGACTTGAGAGGTACGACTTCGATCTTACGCTCAAACTGCCCGACTTCAGCCGCGGACTCAACCCCGGCGGTCTTTGCCGCCTTATTTGTGGTTGATCTTTCACCTGCCCCGGCGGCCTGCCGATTCAAGCCGAAGCAGAAAACAAGTGCAATCATAAAAAGAGTATAACGTGACTTCATAAATAGTTTCCCCAACAGCAAGGTGCATCAAGTCAATGCGGTTCACCGAAACACCAGCTAACCCGCCGGATCACAAGGTTCGCCTCCTCTTGTCAGCTTTCCCGTCGCTGCTTGACCGGCTTGAGGAATTCCTGATCGGGAACCGTGCAGTTCAGTTCGTGTCCGATGTATTCCTCGATCTCCGGTATCACGAACGATTCATGTTCACACGCAAATGAAATGGCTGTACCTTCTTCGCATGCTCGACCCGTGCGCCCGATCCGGTGCACGTAATCCTCGGCTTCATAAGGAAAGTCATAATTGAGAACAAGGGCAATATCATCCACGTGCAAACCTCTGCCCGCCACGTCAGTGGCAACGACTATCATTGCCTTGCCGCTGCGAAAATTCTCCAGAACCTTTACCCGCCTGTCCTGATCAACTGACCCCGCCAGATAAGCGGCATTGAAACCGTGGTCTTTCAACTTCCCGTGGAGTCGTTTAGTTGAATTGCGCCTGTTCCCGAAGATCAGCACACGCTGACCTTTGTATTGCTGCAGGATGTTGTACAGCAGAGTGAATTTGTGGCGAGCCTGAACCGTGTACACAATCTGCTTGACGGTATCAACCGCAACCTGCTGTGGATCAACTTCGCAGAAAACAGGGTCAGGCGCCCATTGTGATGCAAGCCGCAGCACTTCGTCAGTCAGTGTCGCGCTAAAAAGAAGAGTCTGGCGTTTATTCTTTGGCGGAGTAGCACGGACGATTCTTCTTACATCCGGAATAAAACCCATATCAAGCATTCGGTCAGCCTCATCGATAACAAGCGTGTCAATCTGTTTAAGATCTATGAGCTTGCGATTAAGGCAATCAAGTAAACGGCCCGGAGTTGCAGCGATAAGTTCTACGGGTTTCTTCTTAAGTTCCGCCCGCTGCTCATCAAAGTTCTTGCCACCATATACAGCCACGGAACGGAACCTAGAGTACTTCGCCAGACCTTCGGCATCTTTAGTAATTTGCAGGCAGAGTTCCCTGGTCGGAGCCAGAACCAGCGCGCGCGGCTTGCCCGGCGGCAGACGGTTAAGTCCGTATTTTTTATTCCAGAACTCCGTAAATATGCTAATAAGAAAGGCTGCTGTCTTGCCGGTACCTGTCTGGGCTCTCCCTGCAATGTTGCGCCCTTCGTTAAGGTGTGCCAGAACCCTGGCCTGTATCGGGGTGCAGTATTTAAAGCCAAGATCGTCTATGGCATGCATAATCGAATCCGGTAGTTCGAAATCGTGAAAGCGAACTTCGCCTTCTTTCGATTCGACCTGGAATTCGTCCGGTGACCATTGCTTGCGTTTGCTCTTCTGGCTGGATTCCTTTTTACTTACAGCCCCGGATGCCCTCCGACGATCCGATGATTCTTTCTCTATTTCAGGCTTCTTCTGAGTTTCCGCCCGTGAAAGGCTCTGCTTCGCATCTAAAGCCTTCGCCCGCCTGGATTCGCCGGCCATACCTGTTATTTTTTTTGCCAATCGCCTTAACATCTTGTTTTCACCACGTTATATATCCTTCCTCAGACACAATGATTCCTCCGTATATATATGACATTGCATACGATTATCAAAAAAAGCTGTCTTTTCCAATGCTATATTATTCTCCTTTGGAATCAGTCATTGGCCGCGCCCGCCTTTGCTTTGCTTCGCCGCGACAAGTTGCCCGCGTCATTTACGGCCTTCGGCCGTGTCATTGGTCACACGCGAATCTCCGCAATCCGGGTGGGAAAAAGGGAGGATAAGAGATATGCGGGATAGGGGTGTACAAGTACGTGTACGAGTAAGGATAGGAAAAATATGCGGTAGCGCCATTCTGGTCAGACACCGCGAATTTTGTAATTTTCAAGCGGCCACGAGCCACTGCTTGCGGCTTTGCCGTACAGGACGTTAGCCGCAACCTGCTGACAGTAAGGTGTCTGCCCCCAGTTGACCACAAGTGTCTTAATTGCAGGATCACAAATGTTTTCGTAAGGGGCATTTGCAACCACCGCCACTTTGTGTCCTTTTTCTATCAGGTCCCGCACCAGGTGCGTATTTGTCGGGCAACCTCGCCAGAAAAAACTGTTAACCACGACCATGTCATACCTTGAGGCCCTTTCGAGCGCTTCGTTGCGTTCGTCTTGGGACAGATCAATGTCTGTCTCAAAAAGCCTGACATTGCGGGACCATTGCTCCATAAAAAGCGACAGCATCCCGGGATGATAAAAATTGTCGAAGCCTTTGCTTTGCCACTCCCTGTATATCGGCTCGACAACAAGTACGCTGCTTTCAAAATCGAAAGGCAGTAAGTCCTGCTCATCGCGCACAACCATTAGACATTTCTCTGCCACTGATCTTATCGGATCCTTTATCTCGGGTTTCCACAGTGTCTTTTCCGCCTGCGATGGGTCAAAATAGTCAGACTCCAGGTTCTGACGCTCTTTCATGCTTAAAATTCTGAACAGTTTGGCGTCAAGATCCGATTCTTTTATATGACCTTCTTCGACATACCGCTTGACCCAGTCAAAAACTTCCTGTTCGAGGTCCGGATTACACTTAGCAAGAATCAGGTCGGCCCCGGCTTTTGCCGCCTCGGCACATGCCTGGCCAAGGCATCCGTACGTGTCAACTACGCCCTTCATCCCCATCGCATCGGTTGTTATGACGCCCTCAAATCCAAGCTCATCCCTCAGATACCGGTAGATTGACGGCGATACTGACGCCGGACGGTCGTCACCAAAAGCAGGACACACCTGGTGGGCGGTCATAATCGCAGGCAGTCCCTGCGTGATCAGTTCCCGATAGGGCTTTATGTCCACCCTTTCAAACTCTTCAAGCGTCTGCTCGCTTGTATCCAGCGCATAATGCAGGTCCACTTCGCTTGCGCCTCTTCCCGGAAAATGCTTTGCAGTAGGAGTAATTCCCGCGGCCATGAACCCGCGCATACAGGCACGGCCAAATTCCGCTACGCGCTCGGGCGTGTCGCCAAAAGATCTTGTGCAGATCTCAGGATTGCGCGG
>CAYSRM010000158.1:0-4004 GCA_964433435.1 uncultured Victivallales bacterium | reverse complement strand
CGGAGCCGAAGGTTACGCGTTCGAACCGCGTCGGGCGTACTTGCAATTTTGATTCAATCTTCATCTTTCTGGTTTTTCTTCGGCTTGCCGTTTTCCTCACGATGAGGCAATAGAAGAAGAATGATGGCAATTGTCGCAGTTAATGTTGCAAGAAGAAACGCGTCCATGCCAACCATAATGCCAAGAGCACACGCTGCCCATAGCGAAGCTGCAGTCGTCAGTCCGTAAATACTTAGTCCTTCTCGCATAATTGCGCCCGCTCCAATGAATCCGACCCCCATGATCAAACCTTGGATGATACGCGCCAACTCTGCGTTTGTATCGTGGCCGGCGTTTTCAAGCAGAACAAGCCCCACAAGAACCATGCCGGTTGAGCTCAATGCCACAAGCATATGCGTTCTGAGCCCAGCCGGATGCCTGGTCAGTTCCCGTTGTATACCCAGGGCCCCGCCAAGCACACATGCCATGAGAAGCCGCAAGGCTATTCCCCACGGGGTATGAGGCGTCAAATCAATTGCGTCCATTCGCAACTCTCCCTTCAAAGCGGGCATAATATCCGTCATTCAATATTAAATCAATCCGGTTTTGTTTCATTGAAGCAATGGCAGCTTGCTATCAAGCTTGTCCTATTTCCTCTGCCGCTGGCCTCAGCGGCGAGGCTTTTGCGAGTTAACCAGGCAAAAAGATCTGGACCAGGGCGCCACAACAGCGGTTCAACCGGAAAGTGTTATTCAGTAACAGCCAGCATAACCGAACGCCGAATGTTGTTACCGGTATCGATATCATCGTGCCCGGGAATATCAACTGAACCCGTTATATCCAGGCTCAAATCGCCATTACTGAAATCTACAGGAACCTTTGCGCTCACAGTCTGGCCGGGTTTTACCGCATTGAACGAATAGACCTTGCTGACGCCATCAACGCTAACCTTAACTTTTAGATGTTCGACTGCCTCTGTACCCCTGTTTTCAGCGGCAACATTAACCGAGAGCTTCTTTTCAGGACCGCTTTGCTCAATATATATACCGGAGAGAGCGGCGTCATAGACGTTTTTCTGCTTTCTTCTCAGCACACGTTCGGCATTCAGGATACCCTCTCCGTAAACTGGATCTGCTCCCGGCCTGCCGGCGTCATTGCTATGAGCCTTCAATATTTCCACTGCATCCCTTCCCGAAATACCTTCTTCAGCCATAAGATACGCGATAAGTCCGCTGACAAAGGGCGCTGCCGCGGAAGTGCCGCTGAAAAGCATCTTTTCATCATGTAATCCGGCTGCTGCAATTGCGGCGGCCGGAGCAGCAATATCCATTTGCCTGCCCTCGTTGACAAAGGGAAGTTTCCTGCCCCCCGAGTCAACACCTGACACCGCGACTACATCCTCATAACGGGCAGGAAAAGATAGTTGGTCAACAGCATCATTCCCTGCTGCAGCCACAATTACTGAACCGCGCCGTACAGCGTAGCTGACAGCCTCCTGAAGTATGAAAACATCGCCGTACGTGCCGAGACTAATGTTAATGACCTCTGCTCCCCGGTCTGCGGCTTCTACAATCCCCTGGGCCAGTGTAAACGCATCGCCAACCCCTTCTCTGGCAACTTCGATCCCCAGTATCCCGGAGGCCGGGGCTACAGACTGGAAACCTTCTCCGCGCCCCGTAATAAGAGATGCAACAGCTGTTCCATGTCCCGCGTTTTCACCATTGTCGTCTGCTTCGCCTAAGAGGCTGATCCTCTCAATTTGCGCATGCTTCAAGAGAGTGTGTTCTGTAATTGCAGTGTCAAGGACGGCAACGGTGGCGCCTTGCCCCCACTCTGCGTTGTCTCTCCGGACACCAATCCAACCGGCGGCATTGGCGCCAAACCCTGTATACAAGCCTTGCTCCACAAAAGGAGACGGATCCAGCGGCTGAGGAATCAGCGCATAGTAATTGGAAGAATACTTGACCTTCGTGCCCGACCGCGCAAGCAATCGTTCGAGGTCTTCGCGAGTGTCCGCCCTGATCCGCGCCGAGTTGCCAAGCTTCGAAACGGCAAGGACATCAAACCCTTCAGTTTTCACCAGTTCGACAAAACTCTGTCTCTCGGCTTCGCTTTCGAAACTCAGTATAAATTCGTCTTCGATAAGATCCGGGTTCGCAGGGACAGGTTCGATTTGCTCACGTTTCTCCCGTAGGGCTGATTCCTCTCCGGCTCGCACAGAAGGCGAACGCTCCCCGTAACTCCTGGAAGCCGCACTGCGGGGCGGCCGTCGGAACTGGCGGTTTTTATCGGTTCTCTCAACGCTGGCGGACGTTTTTTCTCTCCAGGCTTGAACAGAAACCTGCCGACTCGTGTCAACCGCATTTCCAAGAAAAAAAGACGCTACCCACAAGCCCAGCGCCGCAACGGCCATTAGCGCAAGAAACAAACTCACGCGGCTGATGCCTTCTTTTTGATATCGAGTATTCATTTCATATTGCCAGCCGGAAACTCAGCGCCTGCTGTTAAGCTTCATCAAAAGGCGCAGGATCTCCAGGTAAAGCCAGATCAATGTAACCATCAGAGCAAAGCCCCCATACCATTCCATGTATTTTGGCATGCCCTGGTTGCTTGCGGACTCAATAAGATCAAAATCCAACACCAGGTTCAAGGCTGCTATAACAACAACTATCGCACTGAATCCAATGCCAATTGGTCCGGCTGAATGGATATAAGGAATGCTTGCGCCAAAAAAGCCGAGGAATATAGTCGCCGCATAAATCAGTAACACTCCGCCTGTAGCCGCCATTACGCCTGCGCGGAATTTGTCCGTCACCTTTATAATGCCCGTCCGATAAGCAACCAGCAGGGATATAAGGACGCCGAAAGTCAGGCCTATGGCCTGGAGAACAACACCGGGGAAATACGCCTCGGCTATTATCGAGATACCGCCGATGAAAAGTCCTTCAAGCAAAGCATAGACGGGTGCGGTAACTGGCGCCCAGTTTGCTTTGAACACTGTCACAAAACCGGCAATGAGTCCGCCAAAAAGCCCGCCCAATATCCACGGACCCATTTCCTGCATGGCAATTTCCATCATTTGGGGCGTAGCCTGTCCGTCCAGGAGCACAAGCCCCTTTCGCCAGACCAGCGTTGCCGAAAACAGAAGAAGTGCAAGTAAAACAGAAGTTTTTGCAACCGTTCCGTTGATAGTCATTACCTGAGAGTCTGTTGCCGCCCGGCTTCTTTGCGACAACAGAATCTTGTCGCTAAGGGCAGGATTAGCTGTTCTCATATATTTATCCTTTCTATGATTGTTTCTCTTGCAAATTCAAAACGTGCACAACTTTTTCAGAGCTTCCAGTCAGAAGAAACTCCGTTTCCAGATCAAATACCACAGCTGAAAAGCGCCCGTCTATTGATTCCATTTTCAACAACTGCCGGCCCGATTCCACATCCCATAATCTCAGAGTATGGTCCCAAGATCCGCTGGCTACAAACCTGTCATCGCGACTGAAAGAGACGTCATAAACGCTGAAATTATGGCCTTCGAGTTCATAAATCGGTTCTCTTTCTTCCAGATTCCATATTCTGACCATGTTGTCTCTGCCCACAGAAGCAAGCTTCTTGCCATCGGAACTTATGTCAATCGCTGTAATGCCGGCCTCATGGCCTTCGATAAAACCGTCAAGGTCCAGGTTCTGCGTTTTCCAGAAACGCAGCATCCCGTCGTCTCCGCCGGAGATCAATCCGGGTCCACCCGGTGTAAAGCGCACTGTATTTATGCTCCCCCATTTCTTTTTTCCCTCTATATGTTCCGGTTCGCCGTTCTCAAAATCCCAGACTGTTACCATTCCTGTATTAAGCGAGGCACACATCTTTCGGCCATCCGCGCTGATGTCAATGCCCGTAACACCGCCGTTCATTTTCTTTTTGCCCTGCTTTTTCCATAACGTCTGGCAATTTTCAATATCCCAGGCAACAACATCCCCCAGGCGATCGCCGGTAACCGCCCTGGCATCTTTTGGTGAACAGCGCAGGGCCAT
>CAYSRM010000157.1:0-4015 GCA_964433435.1 uncultured Victivallales bacterium | reverse complement strand
GAGGCTCTCAAAAATGTAGCGTAGAACTGTCTACCCACTTTCTTCGTTTACACCCGGCTACAGGCTCGGGGCAGTTAAATCTTGAACTTACGCCCGCTTCATGTAGCATCTTTTTTTGCGCGTATACTTTTTAAGTTTTATGGCAGCCCGTAAATAAACAGGGGCAGCATAACACAGGAAGGACATAAACATGCCGTCAGACAGACCGAACATTATCTTCATCATGACCGACGATCACGCCGCCCATGCCATGAGCTGCTACGGAAGCCGCATCAATAAGACGCCCAACCTGGACCGCATTGCCAACGAAGGCGTACGTTTCGACAACTGTTTCTGCACAAATTCAATATGCACCCCAAGCCGAGCCGCAATACTCGCAGGGACTTACAACCATGTTAACGAGGTCACTACCCTGCACACACACATGGACAACAGGCTTGTCACATTTCCAAAACTATTGAAAGAACAGGGATACCAGACATCCATCTTCGGCAAATGGCATCTCGGCCAGGGCCCCGAACATTGCCCGACCGGCTTTGACGACTGGGCCGTCCTTCCCGGACAGGGTTTATATCATAACCCTAAGTTCATATTCAAAGGGCCTGAGGGCGGGACTAAAAAAACAGTAAAAGGATATGCCACCGACATAATAACAGATATGTGCCTCGACTGGCTTGAGAACCGCGACGAAAGCAAGCCATTCTGCATGCTCTACCATCACAAAGCTCCTCATCGCGCCTGGGAACCTGATGAAAAGCACGCGCACATGTATGCCAACGAAACGATCCCCGAACCGGAAACACTTTACGACACTTATGAGAACAGAGCTGCGCCGGCCGCATCGGCGCGTATGCGCGTGGGCGTGCACATGAGGAAAGAAGACCTCAAATGTCATATCAACAAGGATTTGCCGGAAATGGAACTGCGCAAGTGGGCATATCAGCGATATATAAAGGATTATCTGCGGGTGATCGCAAGCGTGGACGACAACGTCGGAAGGGTGCTCGATTATCTCGACGACAACGGCCTGACCGAAAACACGATTGTCGTCTACACCTCCGACCAGGGCTTCTTCCTGGGCGACCACGGCTGGTATGATAAACGGTTCATGTACGAGGAATCGCTTCGCATGCCTTTCATAATGCGCTACCCGAAAGAGATCAAGGCCGGCAGCGCTAACAAGGATATAATCACAAATGTTGACTTCGCTCCCACGTTTCTTGACTACTGCTCCACGGACACACCGGAAGAATTCCAGGGCAGAAGCTTCCGCGGTCTTGCACAAGGCGAGACACCCGAGGACTGGCAGGATTCCATGTACTACCGTTACTGGATGAACCGCAGCGATCACAACGTAGCGGCGCATTACGGCATCCGCACAAAGCGATATAAACTGATTTATTACTACTGCGACGGCTGCGGCCAAAAAGGCGCAGATAAAGAGGTCATGTATTCGGGTGGTTCCGAAGTTGGAACTGACGTAATCGAACTCTCGCCTGAATGGGAACTGTTCGATCTCGAAAAAGATCCTATGGAAATGAATAACGTCTACAACGATCCTGCCTATGCGGATGTGGTAAAGAAACTCACCGCTGAACTTGACCGCAAACAGAAAGAAGTCGGCGACGTGCCTTTCGAGGCGTCCGGGCAGTAAGTTTTATGACAGGAACGTTTTTTTCAGAATAGCAACAGCAGCTTTTTGAACTTCCTCAGGTTTGATGCCCCGCATGCATGGTATATCACCTCTTCGGCATCGTCTCGAAAAGCAGGGGCTGCAGCTTTCGGATGAGCAAAGAATCGTGTGCTCTTTACCATATGGCCCGGTTCTTTCCGGAGAAGTCGGGCCAAAGGGAACCACTGCGGGAGTCCCAACAGCAGCAGCCATGTGGACAGGGCCGGAGTCGTTGGCTATCAGAATATCCATCCGGGAGAGGAAACCGCCCAACTCAGCCTGCGAATATCTGCCGGCAACATTAACCGCCTCCCGGGGAAGCTGTTCAGCTATTAGATCACATTCCAGCCTGTCGGCATCAGCGCCTGATAGAAAGATGGTTGCCGATACGCTCTCCTGCAGATATTTGGCGGCTTCGGCGTAATAATCGCGCGGCCAGTTCTTTGTAGGCCAGCGGGAACAGGGCAGAATGGCTATCCTCGGTCTTGTGCCGGATATTTCAACATCAGGAAAATCAACAGGAAAAAACCTGTCCTTATTCTGTTCAAGCCCAAGGCGCGAAACAAAGTCCATGTTTTCCTCGACTGCGTGCCGTTCCTTATTTCGCCTCCCTGCGATCTCTCCATAGCAGATGCCGGAACATTCACGATGAAACGAAGGGCCTATCTTCCTTTCACCGCGCGAAAATGCTGTGATAAACGCGCTTTTCAGCAGTCCCTGCATGTCCAGCACAAGATCGTATCTTTCGGCGCGCAGCTCCTTGAGAAAAACCCCGGACTTAAACGGCTCATGCCTGGGAAACTCAATAACCTTGTCCACATCCTTGAAACACCGGACCACCCCGGCATACTCCTTCTGAGTCACCCACGTGATTTCGCAATCAAGGCCATCTTTTACCTGGTTAAGCGCAGGCAAAGCATGGAATAAATCTCCAAACGAACTCAGTTTTACCACGAGAGTCTTCATCAAATCAGGCATCGTCCGCTGGCTTTAATTCATTGACAATAAGACGGGCAAGGTTTGCTCCTATCCCCGGCACCGCTGCAATCTCTACTTCGTCGGCCTGTATGATGCGTTTCACAGACCCGAAGCGCTCAAGCAATTGCCGCTTCTTTGCAGGACCTATGCCGGAGATGTCATCAAGCACAGACTCCCGGATACGCTTATTCCTGAGCCTGCGATGATAATCAATGGCAAATCGATGCGCCTCATCTCTTATCCTCTTCAAAACTTTCAAAGCCGCAGAATCAGGGGGAAGCCGAAGCGGTTTCCCTGCCGGCTGGAGATATATCTCCTCGAACCTCTTGGCAAGACCTATGGAAACAACCCGTTCCATACCAAGTGAATTCAGCTTGCTTCTGGCGGCGGCAAGCTGTGTGCTCCCACCGTCAATAACAACAAGATCCGGTGCAACAGCTTCTTCTCTGCGCAGTTTTTCAAAGCGCCGGCTAATAACCTCAGCAATCATGCGCGGATCGTCTATACTTTCCACTGTCTTTATACGAAACCTCCGGTACCTGTTGCGGTTCGGCATACCGTCGCGGAAACACACCATACTTGCCACCGAATAACTTCCTGATATGTTGGATATGTCGTAGGCCTCAATAACTCGAGGCAGAACTTTTATCCGAACAGCATCTTTCAGCTCCTCCAGTCCTCGCCATGCCTCATCTTTCTGCATTTCAGGAGTAGCAGATATCCTGTTCTTTCGCTTCACCGCCTCGCGCAGCAGCAGATAAGTGTCTCTGATTGCAGCGGCGTCCTCGAACCGCATCTCGTCTGCCGCTTTTTCCATGCGTTCCTTCATCTGGTTGAGGTATTTCCGTCGCTCACCCCTCAGAAATGCGCAGGCCTCTTCAAACCTCTGGCGGTAATCAGCGGCAGATATTTTTCCCACACAGGGAGCTGAACAGAACCGCACAATGTCGTTTATACAGTGTTGGTAAGTTGTTTCGTCAGGTATAAGAGGAGTGCATTTTCTTATGCCGAAAGTTTTTTCGACAAAATCAAGGGCTGCCCTGGCTGCAGCAGATGAGGCATATGGCCCGAAATACACTGCCCCGTCTTCGCGCTTTATCCGCGAAAGCTCAAAACGGGGCAAATCATGCTCCGGATAAGCCTTCAGAAGAAGAAAACGTTTATCGTCTTTGAAGCTTACATTGTACCTCGGCCGGTAATCTTTGATAAGTCTGCCTTCGGTCAATGCGGCCTCAGCTTCGTTTCGGACAACAATATAGTCAAGATCCCTGACACTCCTGACCAAGCCCCGCAGCTTGGGCGAACCGCTGCGCAGCGTGGCATCACGAAAATAAGACATAACACGCTTTCTAAGCGATCTGGCCT
>CAYSRM010000156.1:0-4051 GCA_964433435.1 uncultured Victivallales bacterium | reverse complement strand
CGTTAGTAAATGCGGCTGTTCCCGGCCCTGTATCAGGGCTTATGGGATGGTAGTATATGCATATTATTCATGAGAGATTGGCGCGTAGGGAGGGCAGGCGGATGGGCCATATAGTGCATTGTCGGGTTTATTATTGTTTTTCCAGGCAAAGCAGATAAGATGGTTACGATGAAGAAAATATGCATGCATACAATCGGCTTTCTGCGAAATGCAGCTTTTCGGGTGAAAAAGCTTCTGGGGGATGGATTGACTCCAAGGCGGCTTGCCCTGGGGCTTGCATTGTCTCTGACAATAGCTGTTTTTCCAGTGTTTCTGTTGCCTGCGGCAGCATGTGGACTTCTGGCTGTAATTCTAAGGTTGAATCAGCCGGTGATGCAGGCTGTCAACTATGTTGCCGGTCCGGCGCAGATCCTGCTTTTTATACCTTTCATGAGGCTTGGTGAGCATGTTTTCGACCTGCAGGCCTTTCCTCTGAGCCTGCGGGCGCTGCGGGGGTTTCTTGACGAAGGCATTTTGCACACATTCTGTAAGCTCAGTTCAGCCATCGGCCGCGCCGCAGCAGGATGGGCTATTTTCGCGCCATTTGGACTTGTTCTGCTTTATGTGATTCTTCTGCCTCTCCTTCGCAGCATAGCAGGATCCCGGAAACACGCCGCTTGAGAGCGGTTTTTACGCGCGGGTTTGTTGGGGCAGGTCTGTGCAATCAAGAAATGTGTCAGCACGGCTGATATCTTTTATGAGGTTCTCGGACAACGGAAGTTCCATATCCGCAGGATGTATGGCTATGCGCGCGGGTCTATTGCGAACAGCGCTCCAGGCTCTTGCGAAGGCGTTGCAGACCCTCAGGACGGGGGCGGTAGCAAAACGTTTTGCTTCGTAGCCCAGGAGGGGCAGTCTGTGGAGAGACTGCTTATGGCTATCATAGATTCCGCTTAGAGTTTCGTAATATCGAAATGGTCCGGCGGCCATTTCTTCTTTCCTGATTGGTCCCATGGCCCAGGCAGGGGGAACATAAAGTTCGGGTACGTGAAAACCATTGTCACCGAACCACCTGGCGGAATTGCTCATCAATTCGAATATTCCGGATTCATCCAATTCAAGATGTTCGGCTGCGCGCGCGGAAAAGAATGAGCCATGAATCATGTGGCAAATGCTGCCCCACTGGTTGATCCGGTGTTGCCAGCCATGGGCAGCCAACAGGTAACCTGCGGCAACCAGTTTTTTTAATGAATTGATGGACGGCTTGTGCCAGCCTGCGCCGGGCACTATCAGTAATCGTGTTTTTTGCGGGTCCAGAGGAAGCGTTCGGCACAGGCGGCGGGTGGTTTCGAAGGTTTCCGGCTTTACATCGTGGATGGATACCAGCGCCTGTTTCATTGGGTTGCTGCCATTTGTCTGTTGCGGGGCAGCTTGTCTTCGTATCTTTTATGGCAAGACGCCATGCGAAATATGCTCAGCCATTTATCAACTGTTGCATTGTTCCACAGAGCCACGGCAGAATAGCCCTCCTCGGCTTTGTGCCACCTTACAGAATAATTGGTTTTGCTTACGCGTAGAAGGGCTTCTGTAAGGTTTTCCCCGGGGCGCATCACAAATAAAGCTTTGGCAAGGCTAGGCCAACTGGTTATACCGCAATTTCGGGAAACCAGCACATTCCTGCGGCATGCCAGGGTTTCAAGGGCAACGGTTCCGAACGATTCCAGTTGTGAAGGAAGGACAACAAGGTCGGCCTGTTCGATTGTGGATTTGAGCTTGCAACGCGGGACCCAGCCGAGAAAGTTCAGATTCTCTGTTTTCTTTGAGGCATAGCGCACGGACTTTCGAAGAGGACCGTCGCCAGCAATCAAGAACTCCATTTCCGGGATATCTTTCGCCGCCTGGAGTATGGCTCCGATATTTTTTTCAGGCGCCAGTCTGCCTGCGTAAAGAATGCGCCTTATTTTCTTATCCGGCAGAACGGGGGAATGCTGCAGTAGCAACGGGTTGACGGGGGTTCCCGCGAGCTGCACGTTTTTTCCGCCCATATCAGAAGCTATCTGCATCATGTCCTGGCTGTTAGTTACTACTGCTACAGCATTTTCAAAGAAGCGCTGGTTGACGTATTCCAGGAAGCGCTGGTTTACCTTTCTTGCAACACTGGTCCAGTACATGCAGGAGAGGGCTTCCAGGCAGGTATGGAAGCCGCAGACGAACGGAACTTGCATGCGGTGGGCGTAATACAGGCCCAGCAGTCCGAATGGCCCCGGCGTGACTGAAACTACAACATTCGGGGCGTGTATGCGTAAATTTGTTTCCACGCGGCGAGCATGGGGCATCCAGATGCGCTGGGTATAATCTCCGGGCAGCGGAAGCCGCCATCGGCTGGCAAATCCCTTGTTTTCCCCGTTTCCGGCACAAATGAGTTCGGCCATGTCCACTTTACCCGACAAGTGTTCAACGAGGTCGCTGTAATAGGACCCTACCCCGTTCCGGTCTACCCCTGAATCGGAGAATATAGTGGCCCTCAGCCCTTCGCTTTTACGTTTTACAAAAGACGGATCCGGCCTGGGCGAATACATATTTGACGGGAGTAACGATTTCATCAATGAGATCATGTTGTGAAGCTTCCGGATTATATTCCTTCCTGTCTGGACTTCTCCCAATAATGCCGCAATTCTTTTCTTATATCTTCGGCTTCTATTCCGAATTCCTCAAGTGAATAATTGTGGGCGCTTTGGTAGGATCTGGACTGTTTATGCGCCAATTTGAGTTCCTGCTCAAAGTGGATGTCGAGGTCAAGTCCGAGTCTCTGGTAAAGATTGCGCACAGTGTCTTCAAGATTGCCGGAGATCCTTGAGATATCGACCAGGGCGCATTTTTCCGGGGGCAGGGATTCTGCGACACATTCTATGTTTTGGTAATATTCTTTCATGGTTGCCACAATACGCTGCTTAAAAATGCTTTCCTGGTAATCGAGCCCGAACATTTTGATGCCGCTTTGCATGGAGCTTAGCACCGATGGGACGGCTTCGGCCGGATCGCGTGTGCAACATATAATACGGGCATCCGGAAAAGTCTCAGCCAGCGATTCGATTGCCCCGCTGAAAGACGCGTTTTTTGAAAGGAGCCTTTTTGATTCACCGTGAAAATAGATATGTTTTTGTAAACATGACTTATAGAAAGCGAGTATGGTTTGTTTTTCTTTGAAAGGTATGCTTTTGTCAAAGTATGCGATTTTCCAGAGGAAATCCAGCCGCGGGAAAGGCAGAACGAGTATGAAGCAAGCCATAACGGGGCATAATGACAGGTAGTCTTCTTCAGGTTGGAAAAGAGATGTGCGGTGGACCTGGTTGAAACGGGTCATTTGTTTTTGTTCTATTATCTTAATCAGGCGTTGCAAGGGCGAACCGGCGAACCTGTCGACTGCAGCCAGTCCTTTGATTATTTTTCGAGCAGTTATGGAAAGGCCGAAAAGAAGTTCCCATGTCAAAAAAGTTGTGAACCGTTTATCGTGCGCAAGAGTGCGATGCAGAAGTGTCGTGCCGCTGCGAGGCACGCCAGTGATGAATACCGGACTGTCGATCCGGGTTTTCCGGTAGTTTCGGAAAAACACTTCGTCCAGTAGAAATCCTGTCCAGTGTATTGTCTGTATTAAAATAAAAGCAGGAACAAAGAAGAAGAGCGTTGCCATTCTTTTCGGGCCGGGCCGGCCCAATGAGCTGGGTTTAGGCGCCGGAATCTGGATCAGGGCCTTCAATAGAAGACGGCAACTTAAGGTAAAAGCTTTAAACAAATTCTCCCCCCGTGCAGAAAAGGCGCGAAGGCCTGCGCGTCTAAGGCGCTTGCAGAAAGCCCGGTGGACTTGCATTTATCGATGCCTGGGGTGGGACTTGAACCCACACGGGCTTTCGCCCAACGGATTTTAAGTCCGTTGCGTCTGCCGATTCCGCCACCCAGGCCCATTAAGACTCCAAAGTTGAACGGATTTTCCTGCAGCAGCAAAGCTGCGCAGGCCTGCGCACGACCTGGTCGTGCTTGCAGGAAGTCCGTTGCGTCTGCCGATTCCGCCACC
>CAYSRM010000155.1:0-4122 GCA_964433435.1 uncultured Victivallales bacterium | reverse complement strand
GAGGCCTCTCTTAGGCCGAAGGCGAAGACTCGGCGAAGCCAGTCGTAGCCAGGAGGCCCCCTCTTGGGCCGAAGGCGAAGACTCGGCGAAGCCAGTCGTAGCCAGGAGCCCCCTCTTGGGCCGAAGGCGAAGACTGGGCGAAGCCAGTCGTAGCCAGGAGGCCTCTCTTAGGCCGAAGGCGAAGACTGGGCGAGGCGGGACTCGAACCCGCATGCCGTAAGGCACTAGCTCCTAAGGCTAGCGTGTCTGCCGTTCCACCACTCGCCCGCTTGCTTATTGAGAATTTTACATCTACATTCTCACGCTTCCCTTCGTCATTGGATATTCCGTGCTGAACATTGGATATTCTCTTCGCTTTCGAACACCGGACACTGAAAACCGAAAACTTTACCGAATCACTTATGACACTAGCGCAAGGTCATCAATGACCAATGACCAATCAGAGACCAGCCACGAATCTTTCTATCCGGTCCATTGCCTCATTGAGAGTGTCCAGACTGCATGCGTATGACAGTCTAACATTGGAGTCACTGCCAAAAGGCATGCCCGGAATAAGGGCAACCTTTTCCCGGGCCAGAAGACGTTCCGCAAATTCAACTGAACCTATTCCGAAACTTGAGATATCCGGAAACATATAGAAAGCACCCATAGGTTTAAAGCATCTCATGCCTTCAATCCCGTTAAGCCTTTCATAAAGAGTGTCACGTCGTTCAGTAAAAGCCGCCAAACGCTCCTCGAGGCAACTCTGACTCCCGGTAAGCGCCGCAATGGCTCCATACTGGGCAAAAGTATTCGGACCGGAGGTGCTGTGACTTTGCAAGCCCCGGCAGGCTGCGGCTACTTCTTCCGGCGCCGCCATATACCCAAGACGCCACCCTGTCATTGCATAAGACTTGCTGAATCCATTCACAGTTACCGTCCTGGCCAGAGCCTCCGGGGATAGACTACCTATGCTGCTGTGAACCGTGCCATCGTAAATTATTTTCTCATAAATCTCATCAGAGATTATGTAAATATCTTTGGCAAGGCAGACTTCACAAATGCCCCGGAGTTCCTCTCTAGTATACGCAGACCCCGTGGGATTAGATGGCGTATTAAGAATCAATGCCCTGGTTCGCGAAGTGACAGCTTTCTCAAGGTCGCCCGGAGTCATCTTAAAAAGGTTTTCAATCGATGTCGGAACCGTCACCGTTTTACCCCCGGCAACTCGAACCATTTCCGGATAACTGAGCCAGTAAGGCTCCGGAACCACAACCTCGTCGCCTTCAGAACAAATCGCAAGAATAGCATTAAAAAGCGATTGTTTTGCACCGTTGCTCACAACGATCTGCGAAGGTTCGTACTGCAGGCCGTTATCATTCAAAAGTTTTTCTGCGATTAAATTCCTGAGCTGCATGAGACCGGGCGCGGGCGAGTATTTTGTCTGACCGTCGGAAAGAGCATCCCGTGCAGCCTTCGCAATATGATCCGGAGTCCCGAAATCCGGTTCCCCTGCCGAAAGACTGCACACTTGGTGACCTTGTGCGGCCATTTCCTTTGCTTTTGCGCTGATCTTTAACGTAGCCGAGGGTGTTATACCGCTTACTCTCTGGTTTAACTGGTTTTCTGCCGCCATTTGCACCTCACCTTTCTGATAATTTGAGCCCGAGCCATGGGGAATGATCTTTCAAACTCCACAACTTTTGCAACAGGCCCACCATAGTATTTATTAACCCATCGCGATATCGTCTCTTCTTCCATATCAATAATCTGCATTTCTCTTCTGGCATTTTCGGGGGAATCTGATGCATGGGCTGCGTTAACCATAATATCGCTGCCAAATTCCCGCCGCACCGAACCAGGCCGCGCTTTACGCGGGTCAGTCTGGCCTATAATATCTCTAATCTTACGGACTGCTTCCTCACCTTCGTATGCAAGGGCAAGACAATCCTCTTTGCCTATATGTTTCTTTTCCGGACCTTCGCACTCCGAGGGCGAGTAACCCGTCATAAACTGAACAATGCTCTCAAATTGTTTTTCTGCAAAAATCGGACTCAGCCTTTCACATAAAGGTTTAACCACCTCTTCGGGAACCGGAAAAGCAAACTCCCGGGAAAGCGCATTTGCAGCTCGCTGCGAGCCGATACCGCTGAACTTCTTTTTTAAAGCTTCTTTCACCGGCCCGTAAAACTTCTCAGCCTGGGCAACAGTCATAGAGAACTTCTTTGCGCCGACAATGCGTAGACCGGATATCGAGAGCACGTCTATAATATTTCCCGGCCTGGCGCGCTGGTGCCTGAAATTGTCCGGTTTCAGCAAAACCAGCGTCCTCTCGTTTTTCGGGGCATCCTTGACGTCTACCGCTGAATGGATTATTCCGCCGTCCTTTTTGGAATACCTGCTCCAGAGCCGCAATGTCGCGGCGGCACGTTTTTTCGTCTGGGCTATAAGCACCGCCGGTTCAAAATATTTAACGTTGTCGTTCTCATCCACAACATAATCGCCGTATGTGTCGCGTATTGTTTCCCCGCTACCCATGCTCAAAGTTGCATTTCCGGTCACTTTCCATATTTTTGCAATAGCATCTTCACCCTCAAACAAAAGCAGCATCACTCTGCGGTGTTTACCAGTGATCTTATCAGGCACATACTCGGAAAGTACATAGTCGGCTATCAGTTTATTGACACTTGGTTCTCCAACATCAGCGCTTCGTACAAGCTGCGAGTACTTGTCCACCAATTCCATACTGGGGCCAAACATCCTGGCCCCTACAAGCCTGAGATCAGTACGACCAATATATCTTGCAATAACTCCACCAGTGCGGGACTTGGCAATGGTGTGAGGATTTATCAAAACAAAAGCTAATTCCTTGCTCATATCCTGCCTCCAGGCTGCTATGTATTGTTCATCTTTACGCCGGACACCATAAGGCAGAATACACCAATCTGTATAGCAGAAATCACCATTTTACCGTTTCTCCTAAAATTTCCAACAGGAAGCTCAACACGCCCACTCCGCAACAATAAAAACCAAACATCCAGAAACAGTGCCTTGACAATGCCTTCAGTAACAACAAAATTGCGCCATAACCCACAGCCGCAGCCACGATAACCCCCGCAAGCAGCGAGAAAACTGTCATGTCCCCGGTCTGTCCGCCGATAACATCCCGCAACTGAAGAGCGCTGCCACCAAGCAGCACCGGTATAACCATCAGAAAGGAAAAACGCGCCGCGTCCTTTTTCTCTAGGCCCAGCAAACGGGCGATCACTATCGTCATGCCCGAACGGCTGATTCCAGGCAATATTGCCAATGCTTGTGCAATGCCTACCCCTAACCCCCTTACTGTAGAAATGCTTTCAAATTCCTTCTTGTCCGAAAGGAATCTCGAAGATAAAAGCATTAAGCCGGTAACACAAAGCATGGCGCCGGCAAACATTGGGGCAGCAAAAAAAGCTTCTATGGCATCCGCAAGTAATAGATAAACAAGTACAGCCGGGATCATGCTTACGAATATCACAAACAAATATTTTCGTGATCCATTGCCACCATTGATTGCGCCTGCGACCAGCCTGCCGATAGTCTTACGGTAATAAAGAAGAATTGCCAGCAAAGTGCCGAAATGCAGACTGACTTCCAGCAGGGTGCCCGGCGCAGACAATCCCAGGTAACTTTTTGCAAGTACAAGATGTCCCGAGCTGCTGACCGGAAGAAACTCGGTAAGCCCTTGAATAACCGCCAGAATAATCACTTTGTATAACGATTCCATTCAAGTTTCCATGTCAATATCAACATTCCGGCGGCGTTCCTTCTTTTCAGAACGCTTTCTCTTCTTTTCCAGCATCTTTGCTTTTTGTTTTCTGCTTCTCCGCCTTTTCTGCCGTCTTATTTTCTCTTCTTTCTGTCGCCTCGCAGACTTCCAGCCCTCAACTTTCTCCTCCACCTTGTCGCAAAGCTCTTTCCGGGCAAAATACCGGTTCACTGCGCGCGAACGGGACTTCTGGCATTTGACTTCAATGCCGTGCCCTTCGTGCCTCAACTGAACACAGGAAGCAGTCTTGTTGATCTTCTGGCCGCCTTTTCCCGAACCAAGGATAAACCTTTCATCGAGTTGATCTTCGCCGATCCCCAGCTCCTCCATCCTCT
>CAYSRM010000154.1:0-4171 GCA_964433435.1 uncultured Victivallales bacterium | reverse complement strand
TGGCCGGAAAAGCTGCCGTTTCGTGTTCCAACAATTTCCACAGGGTTGGCTGTGTTAAAGGGGTCGGGATAATCCGATATACCAACCTTCTGAACAATGCTTTGATTCCAGTGTCGGAATCCCTGACCGGAACGCGGCGCCATGTTTGCAACAACCGCATCGTCCGGTCCGGCTTTCATCGCGATAGATACCAGGCCAAGCCGGGTCCACCATCGGGTCGAGTTAACCGACATTGAACCTTTTTGCCGGGTCACATACCGATCAGCCGGTACCGGTGCACGATGCAACCCAACGGCAATAACATTCACCCCCTTGCGCAACTTATCAGCGGGAATGACAGCATCAGATATCTCTCTGGTACGCAACGCTACACCCTTTTGCACTGTCTCCGGCAGCCGCGCCCGGTCCTTTCTTGTAGTCTGAGAGCTATAAGGTATTGTAAAGCCGTCCGGCATGTAATCGGCGCGTTTCGGATAGGGTTCAGCAGGCGTAGCCAGCGTGACTTTTCCTTCAGGCATGTGTGCACGCAGGATTTCTTCGCCGTTCAAATACACCACGGCCCCGCCGCGGAATTTTACCGATAATTTTAAATCATCGGTCTTCCGAATATCCTCTACTTCGAATGTGCCACGCATGAGGATCAGCTTCCAGCCGTCATCTCTTTGACGGGAGAAAAAATTGCTCAGCAGGGGACCCTGCGAACGGAACCAATCACCGTCATTAAAATCCGGATCCATCCAGTTGTGGGGAACGTCTGGCGGCAACGTAATAACTCTGTCTTTCGGTGTCCGAAAAACCCTCCAGCGATTTGTCGGCAATGTGGGTTTGTCGGGGTTTGCTTTGAACCAGCTATGAATGTGAGTCCTGTTGTCAAAGTCAGTAGTCACCCCGCCATAGACAATTTCCCCCGACGTATCTACAACTTCATGCGTTTCTCTTACCGTGCAGAACCGCCAGAATGTTTTGTTGCTGAGAATAACAACATCTTCCTCAGCAGAATTATTCTCACATTGAGCCTCCTGAACCAGCACCAGGCTAAGCAAACCAAGTATAATAATTAACTTCCTCATGGGCTTCCTTTTTGTTTTTTAGACTGTATAAGAATACTAACCTGGATTATTCGTACAGGGCGCGAATAGTCCAGTTTCGCCAGCGGCGAAAGCCGTAATGTTCGCGGTGTTTCCACGATCAAACCATATTGATCCAGTAAACCAGGGGTTTCTGTAAAACGGCGTGTCTGAGAATTTTTTCAAGGTAAAATAGTATAATCGCACCTGATTAACGGAATCTTTTATATGTTTCATATTGTGTTGTCAAGTTTAATTCCACGGCAGAGCATGCAGTTGTGCAGGGAATGGCTGACTTACGGCTTTGCGGGTTAGTGCTTCCATGCTAAAGCAGCGGTCAGGGTGAGGTCGTTTTTTTCGATGCCCTCTGCGGGACTGCTATTATAGCGGTTTTTCAGGGTGATGCGTATATTCAAGGCTGAGGTCATAGGGGCCTGTGCTCCGGTTTCGGCGTTCAGAATATACCTGTTTACATCGTCTGCTTTCATGAGGTACTCGAGGGTTTGCCAGACTTTTGCTGATGTTCCGACTTCCTGGTCATATCTCTGCGAGATACGCAACAGGGGATATTCTTCCGGCTCGCCCGCAGTTTCCTCCCAGAGGTATCCGGCGCCGGCATCTATACTGGCGGTGACGCGGTCGTTTTTGAGCAGGTAAGAACCTGCCCCACATACAATTCGAGCCCTGTAGTCCACCTTAGCAACCGTATCGTAGAAAATTGAAGCGTCGGTATAGCCGTAACTGATGTTGATCTCGCGCTTGTAGTTGAGGCCGAGTTCGCCTGTGTCAGTGATGGTTTCTTTATTGCTGGACCCGTTTTCTTCGATACGGGCTTCTCCGTAAGATGCCTGGGCGTCTAAACGGAATATGTTTTTCCCAGCTTCTTTTTTCCATGCCAGATATGCGTTTCCTGTTGATTGGTCGCTGTTTCCCTGAGAAATGCTTAACCCTGCGCCGGTAGTGAGATCATTATCCTTTTCGGACTCGCCGCAAACTATGGCAGGAAGCAACAGTATGGCCCAAATCAGGAAAACCCATGCTTGCGGGCTAGAGCACAGCAAACACTGGCTGGTCTTGCAGATATTTTCCATACTTAGATTATTGCAGGAATATCGACATACTGCAAATAAAGATGCTGGATCCGGAGGCGAAAATTCATTTCATTGGGCGCGACTTGCGCTACTTTCAAAAGTTTTGTTAAAAGTAAGGAACAAGTTATGTGAATGTGGAAATATCAGTAAAGTTGCAGCTTCTCAAGTTCCTCATCATAGCGAGGGGCAAGCTTGTTCCAGTGGTAACGGTTAGCTATGTCTTCTCCGCGCAAGGGAACATCCTGCCAGAGATTGTTTGCCTGGATTCTGCTAATCAGTGTTTTCAGTTTTAAGGCAAGGTGTTCCGGGGTTCCGTCATGGAAAAATGACTTCAGGTGTCTGCCATCGGCGTCGGTCAGAATTTCCGGATAGGAAAGGCGTTCTGGTACGAGAGGATAAGCGCCTGCAGCCATTGCTTCAAGAAGACTGATCCCGAAAAACTCATGTATAGCTGTCGAGACGACAATATCGGAACTCCTCAGCACAGAGAGGTAGTCAGCGTAATCTTCGCGGTAGCCCCAGTGTAGAATGTGATTATTGAGGGAAGTACGCGCTTTTTCAAAGACCCCGGGAATCTGTCTCGCGTTTCCGCCGCCTACGACTGATACTTTGAAATCGATGTTTTCAGACATCAGGATGTCAAGGGCTTTGAAAAATATCTGCGGAGCCTTGTCATATTCCCAACGGGCCGCCCACAAGATTTCTGGTATGTCGTTTTCTCGGTTTTGGATTGTCTCGCGAGGCTCTATTCCAGGCGGTCGCACCAGCGCCTTCTCCCTGATCTCTGCAACAGCGTCGGTTGGCTGGTAATCGGGCATTCGATGCAGGAAATTGTACAGGCCGGATAAGAAATCGTCTTTATGAAATCCGGAATTAAACCATGTTTGGGAAGAAGCCAGGGCCGTCGTCATGTTGGAAAACGCAAAATGGTAGTCCCTTTCTCTTTCATGCCGGACCGGATAGGTTATCTGATTCTCGTGGAAGTATGAGACTGAGGGCAGGGACTGAATATGGTTAGAACCGAGTGCGACAAAATCGGCCAGCCCCAGCATGTCTGAGCAGAAAACCAGGTCCCATGTACTACCGCAAGTTTCAAGCTCCCGCACCCGATTGCTGAATGTTACAGCCGAATGACGCATTCGCCACCGCCATTTATTTGCAGGCAGGGTTAGAAGCGTCCAGGAGTGGCGGCTGCGTCTGATCCAGGAGTCAAGGAAGGCTTTATGGCTGCCGCCGCAATATGGTTCCAGGGCCAGAATTTTCATACACGAGAAATATTAACAGACTGCTGAAATAAATATGGCCGCACCCGAAGGTGCGGCCATATACTTGTAGTTGATTTAACTGCGGGAGGTAATACTCCGGCAGTCTGGATTTACTACCTGGGTCCGCGGTTGAAATTACGGCGCGGAGCGCGTTCCTGGCGAGGACGGGCCTCGTTAACCTTCAGGGTCCGGCCGTCTACTTCCTTGCCGTCGAATTCGTCGATTGCTTTTTCTCCGTCTTCGTCAGCTGCCATTTCGACAAACCCAAATCCCCTTGACTTTCCGGTAACTTTGTCTGTTATAAGGTTGCAGCTATCAACCTGTCCTATCTCCTGGAACAAGTCCTGCAATTCCTGCTCTGTTGTCTGAAAAGACAAATTACCGACATACAATCTCTTACTCATTACTACTCTTTCCTCTCTTTGCAGGTTAACGCAGCGGCCGTTCCCAGCTCGTCCGGGTTTAGGATCGCCACCAAACCACCACTCGGCAGGTTCGTGGGCAATCTACCAACTCACTTCTACTTCTTGTCCCTGCATCAGCCGCAAATTCTCCCAGAGCAGCATCTAAAGTCAAGACTAAAATGCGAAAAGTTTTGGCTCTTCACGGAATTGTGTACTTGGGGGCGCAGAGCCCCTTTCGCACAGGAGCTATCAAGCTACAAAAGGCCTATTCGAAGCAGTTCTCGGCAAAGTGCAGGTTTCTGTGTTTCCCGTTAACCCGGGGTTTCACCCCGGGCTCTCGAATT
>CAYSRM010000153.1:0-4192 GCA_964433435.1 uncultured Victivallales bacterium | reverse complement strand
CAGACCGGGTAAGCAGGTCGGGTAAGTGTATCCGAGTAAGAGGAGCGGTTAAGTGCACGGATTCAGACACTTAAACGCAATTCTTAACCGCCACCCTTAACCGTATACCCTTACCCGACTCACTTAACCGCTCGCTACTATTCGCGTGTACGAGCAGGTGTACGAGTACGTGTTTCTTCGGCTTTGCCGTCTTCTTGCCCTTCGGTCTTTTTCGGACGGAGTCTAAATAGTGTCGTCGGCCTAAACATACAGTTGTAAATATCCTGCCTTTTTGCGATGTTTCTGTATATCGATGCGGTGATTGTTCATAAAAGAAATGCGAAAGGCTACGTTCATGAGGAAATTCAAGCTATCCCGGCTATCCCAATTCGTAATGCTCTCTGTCATGCTTACATTTCTATCGGCAACAGGGTGCCGGAAAGACGAGACACAGAAGCATACAAGAAACTCAAAGGAGGACACTTTTGCCTGGAGCCTCTCTCATCTGACAAACGTTTCGCGGTTTGCTGACTCTAATGCTGAAAAAGTATTCCTTGTGTCCAGCTACGACCGGTCAGGAGGAAACGAAGACTGGCTTAAAGTGGATGCCGACAAACACGAGCGGGCGCTAATCGCAGATCTGAAAGGGCCGGGCATAGTAAGGCGATTCTGGGTTACGGGCATGAAAAGCAGCCAGAAGCTTGAATTCTTCTTCGATGACGAAAAAGAGCCTCGCATATCAAAGACAATCCGGCAATTGTTCAACCAGGATGAAATACCATTCATTGCGCCGCTTTGCGACATCGTGAGCAAAGGGCGGTATTGCTATGTCCCCCTTCCGTACAAAGAATCACTGAAAATATACCTGAGTCTACGCCCCGAACACGGTGACCGGCCTTATTTCCAGTTTACATGTGAGTCGCTGCCGGTAAATGCAGACATAGAGAGTTTCCCTGAAAAACTCAGTTCCAGGCAGAAAGATGCGCTGCTCAATGTGGCAGAAGCATGGGAATCTAACCAAAGCATTCCGGCATCCGCCACATCCAAAACAGAAAAAGTCGTTTCGCATACTTTGCAACCGGGTCAGAACCGGCAATTGTTCAACATAGAAGAACCCGGAATGATCTCGAGCTTCTGGATCAAAGCGGAACCGTCCGGAAAAGTGTCGTCATTGACACGGCAACGCCTGCTGCGGGATCTTCAAATGAGCTTTTTCTGGGATGGCGCCTCTGCGCCAAGCATAGATGTGCCCCTCGGCGACTTTTTCTGTAACAGCAGCTTCTACAGGGAATTCAATAGCTGGGCGCTTGGTATGCGCGATGATACCTTTGTCTCGCGCCTCCCAATGCCTTTTCGCGAGTCGGCAAAAGCAAGCATACGGAATCTTTCTTCCTTTCCCGTGAAAATCACGGCCGGGTATGAGCTCGACGCCATAAAGGAGGATCAACAGATCAGGATGCTTCACGCGAGATGGAACCAGTCTGCATCAAAAGGGGCTCCTCATACGGTCCTCTCTACGCGAGGGAAAGGCCACCTGGCGGGGTGTTATCTAACCACGCTTGGGACGGACGGCACCTGGACAATCCTCGAAGGCGACGAAAGGATGTGGATCGATGGGGAAAGCAAGCCTTCGTGGCACGGTACCGGGCTTGAGGATTATTTTAACGGGGCCTGGTATTATGCAGAACTGTTTGACCTTCCGCTTCACGGATTGCTCCAGAGAGCGGCAATGAATACCTCTCAGTACCGATTCCATTTGCCCTCGCCTGTGCCGTTTGATAAGAGCCTTGAATTCAGCTTTGAATTCGGCGAGGCAAACCGTGGGAGGGGCGTCATCTCTAGCGTAGCCTACTGGTACCAAGCCAAACCCGTGCCTTCACAAACAGAAACAAAATTGTGGCAGAAAAGACACATTGCGCCGAATCCTGCCGAGATGCAAACAGCCATGTGCGGAATTCTCGAACTGGAGCGAATCGGCCACTGGGATGAAGCTCGAGCACGAAGCGCCTATCTGGCAGAAAAGTACTCCGGCCAGGAATTCGGGGAGATTTTCGGCCTGCGAAGCGCAGCATACGGTTTACTGTCCCGTCAAAACAATGACGCCCTGGAGAGTTTCTCCTCGGAAGACTCTTCAGACAAAGTCAAGCAACAGTCACAACAGCTCAAATGGGTCAACGCTGCAGAAAATCGGTATCTGCTCGGAATCCAGGTCAACGGCAATGCTACAGTATATCTGAACGAAAAAAAGATCTATAGCGGCAGCTCGCCTCGAGATCTTGTCACGGTTCCGGTTGAATTGGCGAAGGGCCGGCACCGGCTTGTGGTGAAATTCATACCTCCCCGGTGGCAACCTTTGCTTCTCATAAGCCTGTTCGATGGATCAAGGAGCGTACCGCTGACACAAAAAGACAAATGGCGCTATTCACTCAATGAACCCTCCAAGTGGCCCTCGGAATTGCAAGAAGATTCACCTCTTGCCAACGCCACCCGGGGTGTGCCGCAAATGAGCGTGTTCCGTCTCTCACCAAATGCCTATGTCACTATGCAGACCGGCAGCATGATTCATCGACTTGATAATGCATGGCACAAGCGAGGCGAGCCCGGGTACCTCAGTAGATCGTTCACGGTACCTTTAACCACTAAAGATCCAGAACAGGTAGATAATTGATATCAACCCATTATAAGACCTGATTATTGTGCATATCATTAACCGGACAATTTCAAAGCTCTCCATCTGGAAAAAATCGGCCAAGCTCAGGCTTGGTCAGCTGTGGTGGTATAGCGCCGTGAGGATGGTTATCCACCCGGTTGGCGGTCTGATCGATATGTATGTCGGAATGTTCCTGGTTCCGGATGCGCTACCCCCTGAGACGCTTGGCGCCATACTGCCTCTTGTGAAGCTGCTGGCGTTTGCCGCCATGCCAATGAGTGTCCTGGTAGACGTGGTAATAAAATATCTTAATAAATACCACATTGCAGGTTCTTTGGGTCGGATAAAGAAAATGCTTCGGGACCTTGGATTAACTGCGTTGGTCCTCTCCATGTTAGCAATTCTTGCCCTGTTTTTTCTTGAGGAACAGATTCAGAAACGTGTTAAATTCGAAAATGACCTTGTCTTCTGGATACTGGTTGCAGGAGTTGCAGTTCAATACAGCCTGATAATTGCAAGGGCCGCTTTGAATGGGCTGATGAAATTCCGGTTTCTTATTCTCGGCCGCTTGTTGCAACCTGTAAGCAGGTTGATAATTGCGCTTCTTTTCCTGAAATCACTGCAGCTTGCAGGCTATGTGCTGGCAAATGTCGCAAGCACGGCTGCGCTGCTGCTGTTTTTTGTCCTGGCCCTCAAGGGTTCCTTGAAAAAAGCTGATAAAACTGAATCCTACATGGGCGAGCTTCGAAACATGAGTAGATACGCCTTAGGAGCCGGAGCTTTCGCTATCGTCAGCGCTCTGAATCAACTGGTTGCTCCATGGGTCGTCAGAAACTTCACCTCGCCGAATGAATCCGGCGCATACTATATTGGTTTTCTCATCGGGGGAATACCCCTGTCGATTGCCGGAGCGGCTAAACCGTTCCTGTTCCCGTTGATATCCGCCAAATTCGAGGAAAGCAACAGTACTCGGAAATACCTCTACCAGTTCTCAGCCGTCGTCGGGGTAGTCGGGCTCCTGAGTGCAGCAGCCCTGTTTATTGGAGGCGATTTTATCCTCAGCTTGCGTTCTTCATGGCAGGTGTTTTCAGCTTATTCATCGGTTCTCTGGAAATTTGCGCTTCTTATGACACTCGAAGGATTGATTTTTGCTTATGTTGCACACGAAAAAGCACGGGGCCGTTTCTTCTACAGCAAGATCATGACACCATTGTACATGGCGCACATCATCTCTTTCTACTCGGTCATGGGTTGGGGTTTTTACGAGGCCCACCTGCCACACAAGCTATGGCAGACAATAGACAACATTTTAGACGAACCGGGCCTGAATTTTGTTGTCTGGTGGCTCCTGGGATTCCAGTTCCTGCTCGCAGCCATCGCGGCCTTCCACCTCTGGGCCACCCGCCACGAAGACATCCCTCTTGAATCTACACCACAAAATAATCCCTGACCATCCCCCGCCTCAAATCTCCAGGTTCTCTGAAACCTGATCACTACTTCTCAATGTCTTCTTTGAACGAATGGTACCCGGCAGCGCCTACCCTCATCTCTTCGGGTAAGGGC
>CAYSRM010000152.1:0-4216 GCA_964433435.1 uncultured Victivallales bacterium | reverse complement strand
TGATCCGCCAAAGCCAAGCACCAAAAAACGAGCAATCTCTTCATAGGGGTTTTTCAACGGAATCATATATAGTGCATTGAAGCAAAAAAAGCCGCAGGAAGGAAGGGACGGCATTTGAAGACTTTAATCGAGCTGATTGATACTCTGGAGCAACAGGGGGACACTGTCTGTCTTGTGGGGTTCAGCCCAGACGGGTCGTCACGGACAAGCTACAGGGGTCTCAGTTCGGAAGTGAAATCGCTGTCGGCAGGGCTGGCCGCCGCAGGTCTGAAGCGCGGACAGATGGTGGCAATATCCGCCGGAGTGGGGTCGGATTTGCTCACAACGATGCTTGCGGTTATTTATGCCGGGGCAGTAGTGGTTCCGATCGACACTCAAATGGGCGATGACGGCCTGCGTCACGTTCTGAAAGACAGCAACCCCCGGTTCCTGTTCACCACCTCGGATATTGCTGAAAGAATTGGCCGACTGGAGCCCGGCGCGTCCTGGACTACGGCGCTTTTTGATAAACCGGAAAAAGACAGCCACTGGCGCAAGTACATGGAAAAGCCGGAACGCCTGAACGTTCCCGACATTGAACCGTCCGCCCAGGTTGTCCTCTTTTATACCTCTGGAACCACCGGCGCCCCAAAGGGTGTACCGTTGACACATTCAAACCTGGTGTATCAGATTGAGTTGTTGAACAACAAGCGAATTGCCTCAAGCGAAGATAATCTGCTCCTGGCGCTGCCTATGCACCACGTTTATCCGTTTGTGATGGGATTGCTTGTTCCCCTTTTTTTCGGCGCATGCATTGTTGTTCCGTCTGCCTTGACGGGACCCCAGATCATGCGCTCTGTTCGGGAGGGAGAAGTTACCACTATCATCGGTGTGCCCCGGCTTTACCGGGCTCTATACGACGGCATGCAGACGCAGATTCAATCTCGAAACATCCTTGTGCGGACTTACCTGCGCATGTCCGAAAAGCTGGCCTTGTTTCTATACAGAAACAAAGCCGCTTCCGCGGGCCGGTTGATAATGGCGCCACTACGTCGAAAAGTCGCGCCGGGACTCAGGTTGATGGCCAGCGGCGGCTCGGCATTGGATCCGGAGCTGGGCCAGTGGCTGGAAGCTGTAGGCTGGCAGGTGGTAGTGGGTTATGGTCTGACTGAAACTTCGCCGCTTCTTTCGATTCGTCTTCCCGGTGGATGCCCGTTACAAAGCATTGGAAAACCTGTGCCTGGAACGAAAATCCGGATTCACCCTCAGCAAAAGCCGGGTTCTGGCAGCGCTGAAGGCAAAAGCCACCCTGAACAAGGCGAAATTCTGGCAAAAGGGCCTGGCGTATTTGATGGGTACAGAAATCTTCAGAAAGAGAATGAAGAGTCTTTCAGCCGAGATGGTTTTTTTCGAACCGGGGATTTGGGATATCTTGATGACCGGGGCTGCCTGTATGTAAAAGGCAGGATTTCCACAATGATCGTCACTGAAGGCGGCGAGAACGTGCAGCCCGAAAACGTGGAAGACACATATTCAAAGCATCCTTTCATAGCAGAAATAGGGGTGTTGGAAAAAGACAGAAAGCTTGTGGCCCTGGCGGTCCCAGACAAGTCCACAGCAGGAGGCTTGAAGGCTGAAAAAATAAAAGGTCTTGTTTCGGAGGCAGTCGGCGAAATATCCCCCAAGCTGCCCTCATACATGCGCATATCCGAAGTGCGGGTAACTACTCGAAGTCTGCCGCGCACCCGGCTCGGAAAGATAAGACGCCATATTCTTGAGGAGCGATGGAAAGAAGCAGACGAAAAGGAAGAAGGCCCGGTCAGAACCGGGCCCATAGCATTTGAAGAGATGTCGGATTCAGACCGCCTTCTGCTTGAAAATCCCGTTGCATCCCGGGTCTGGCAATGGCTTGCGGATCGGTATAGCGACAAACGCCTGACTCCGGATACTAGCCCGCAGCTTGATCTTGGCATCGACTCCATGGGATGGTTTAACCTGAGTCTTGATCTCAACGAAGCGGCCGGGGTGGAACTTGACGAAGCTGCTATTGCCCGTGTTGACACTGTGAGGGATCTGCTGAAAGAGGTTGTTGATGCTGCAACCGGAGAGAGAGAAAATCTTGATCCCGTGAAAGATCCCGGCTCCGTATTAGACGCATCTCAGCGCCGCTGGCTGCCGCCCCGAAGTAGGATCGAATCGGCGCTCTTTAATATCATCTACTTGGTAGGGGGCGGTATTATCCGTATGATCTATCGCATTGAAGTCTCGGGACGGGATAATATTTCCCTTGATAAGGCCTGCGTTCTGACGCCGAACCATACAAGTTATCTTGATCCATTTATTCTCGGTCTTGCGCTTGGCCGAAGACAATTGGGCAATACCTGCTGGGCCGGAGCCACTGTTGCCGCCTTTAACACAGCCTTGAAAAGGCGAGGCAGCCGGCTTGGTCTTGTTCTGCCGATCGAGCCACGGCGCGGCGCCATGTCCAGCATTGCTTTTGCTTCTCTTGTGCTCCGGCGCGGGTACAACCTTGTCTGGTTTCCGGAAGGCAGGCGGTCCCCTGACGGGGGCCTGCAGGAATTCAAGCCAGGGCTTGGTGTTGTACTCAGCCGCTTGTCGGTTCCAGTCATACCTGTTTCGATAGAAGGAACTTACGAAGCCTGGCCGACGCAACGCAAATTTCCCAGGCCGGGAATAATCAGGATCTCTTTCGGCGCGCCGGTAGATGTGCCAACACTGAAAGCACATGGCAAAGGAGAAGAAGAGCCGGAAATGATCGTATCGGGATTGCATAGATTGATATCGGGAGATTGACATGCAATCTTTACATGACGGCTTCCGTATAATATTATTGTAGCCTGATTGGGGCATCTCCCGCAAAAGCATTTTGATCTAAGAATGAATGTGAGATGAAATGAGCAAAGAGCAGAATTCAAATAAAGCTGCAAAAAAGGCAGGGAAGACAAAAAAAACGATTACCATACAGGATCGCAGAGTGTTTGACCTGGCTAAAGCCCGGAGCCTGAAAAGAACCCAGGGTGTTATCCCGGACGGGGGGCCTAATGTTAGAAATGCAAATATGCCGCATCAGCCGAAAAAAGGCGCTGGTCAGCCAGGTGGTTCCCGCAAGCAAGCGTCTACCCCGCGAATAAGCCCGAAATTTTTCAGCAAGAGGTACAAGGTAATTTCAGAGATCGGACGTGGCGGATCGGCTGCCATTTTTAAGGCAAGAGATACCTTTCTCGACGCCGATGTTGCCATCAAGGTGCTGCCGCGAAAAATTGTTGCCGACCCGGCCACACGAGAACGGTTCAAGAATGAAGCCCGAATTGCCATGCAACTGGCTCACGAAAACATTGCCCGGTTGTTTCATTTTGATGTCGAAATAGGGCGCATGTACCTTGTAATGGAGTATGTGCAAGGGGAGGATTTCCGCAAGATTATCGAACATTCGGGCCCTTTGGTCCTCGAAGTTGTCCTTGACATTGCTCATTCGCTTTCACTTGCCCTGAATTATGCACATCGACACAGCGTATTCCATCGTGATCTTAAGCCGGAAAACATCATGCTTTCGGACCGCGGCCACCTTAAGGTTATTGATTTTGGAACAGCCCGCGGCCTGCATTTGAAAAAGCTTAAAACTGAGGGAGTATATCTCGAGGGCACCCCCACTTATGCCGCGCCGGAGCAATTTCAGGACAACCCCCCCTCAGCAGCATCGGATATTTACTCTATGGGAGCGGTTATACAGGAAATGTTAACCGGCAAACCGATCTATCCATTTAACATTTCGCCTGAAGAGGCATTAAAGCGCGAGCCTGCGCCCATGCCCGAATTCATTCCTCCAACTATACGCAAGGTTATATCGCGCGCACTGTCGACTGATCCCAAAGATCGCTGGCAGACTCCAGAAGAATTCTACACCCACCTTTACCAGGCCGCCGTCGAACCGTCAACCGAAGCCGTTTAAAGAAGCAAAGCACAAATCATCGTGCCGCGCTTCAGACGAACATCATTGACTTGGCCCGGCAATACCTATAGGTTTTAGACTTTAACTGAAACACAGGTGGAGACCAGAATATGAACAGAGCATACAATTTCTTTCCCGGGCCGGCTGCTCTGCCGGAAGAAGTCCTGAAACAGGCGCAAGACGAATTGCTGGATTACAAAAATACCGGCATTTCTATAATGGAAAGCAGCCACAGAGGCAAAGAATACACCGAAGTGCATGAAGAAG
>CAYSRM010000151.1:0-4233 GCA_964433435.1 uncultured Victivallales bacterium | reverse complement strand
TCGTTCATCAGGGCAGCAATTTCGTGATTTTGAAACGACTCTCTTTCCATAACATGGCACCAGTGGCAGGACGAGTAGCCTATGGAAAGGAATATCGGTTTGTTGCGGCGATGGGCTTCTTCAAAAGCTTCAAAACCCCACGGGAACCAGTCCACCGGATTGTCGGAGTGCTGCAGAAGATAAGGGCTGTTGCTGTCGGCCAATCGATTTTTCGATTTGCTGCTCTTCATGCCGGATATTTGGTCAATGTTCGCGATAATTGCCTTTCCGTTCTTCAGGCTTCAACTTTTAATATGAAGAAAAACAGGTTCTGGGACTATAGGCAAAATACTGACTTACAACTTCGTTTCACCTGAGGTTTACATGATTAAGGATTTTCGCGATTTCATATCATGGATTTGCCGAATAGCGACTATTGCTGTTTTCTTCTACGATCAAGGCATGATCGAGCGGCAGGAGAACCGGGCCTCACGCTCGGCTGAGAATCAGTAACCCGGGATATAGACAAAAGGAGGCAGATTGTGACGAAAACCACCATTACACTTACGCAGGCTTTAATGCTGGCGCTGGCTCTGACTTTTGCAGGGTGCAGGACAGCGACCACGTCAGAAAGGTATACAGCGGGAGGAGCGGCGGCAGGTGGCGTTATAGGCGCGATTGTAGGGCATAATATCGAAGGCGGCACAAGAGAAGGCGGCGCTCTTCTTGGAGCTATGACCGGCGCCCTGCTGGGAGGAGAAATCGGCACCACGCGACAAGAACAGGAGCGAGCGCAACAAAGAATACACCAGCTGGAACAACAGGCGAATACCGAAACAGTGTGGATCCGAAACAGCAACGGAAGCAGAACCGCAGTTGTAATGCGCAAGTCTGAAGGCGGGCAGTGGATCGGGCCTAAGGGTGAGTACTATGACCATCTTCCGACTGCGGGAGAACTCAAGCCGGTATATGGACTGTAAGACACGACGCGGATAGAATCGGCTTAACTCGACCCGGGTTATTAACCCGATCCATTCATGAAAAACGCCAAGCAGGTTGTAAGTTGTTCGGAGCCGAGGTTATGCGAAGTTGTAGCGTTGCGCCTTGTAGCTGAGGTAAACTCGGCACGTGCATCGATCGGGTTAAATTCTTTCAGGGGTAAAGCTTTCTTGAACCCGGCTTTTCTGTGTGAGAAAATTATCAAAACCTTTAATAACCGGGAGGTGTTATGGATCTGTTTTTCCGGCAAGAGTTAATGAGGGTTATTTTCCTGGCTTCAGTTCTTTTTCCAGGATATACCTTGGCTCAAGGCGACATAGATAAAGAGTTCGAAGTCTCAGGTATACTGGGCAAAGGCTCTAATGAGACGCAAAAAGTCGAAGTTCGTATAGCAATTCCCGAGAAGCATTACATCTATTCAGACAGCGTCCACGTAGAAATGGAAAACTCGCAGCTGACCGAGTTGAATATCCCTGAGCCGGTGGAGAAACATGACCCGCACATGGGAAAAACTTTAGGGGTTTACACCCAGGATGTGGAGTTTGTATATGCGGTTTCAGGTTCAGCAAGCCCGCCCCTGAACTTGAATGTCAAATATCAGGGTTGCAGCGACACGATATGTTTTATGCCCGCCTCCGAATCTCTCACATTGGGACAAACAGGGACTGATAAAAATGAGGAAACTGCAAAGGAAGTAGAGTCGGAACCGGATCAGGAGCAGGCTGATTGGAAAGTTATCGTTAAAAACTTTGCTGTGGGCGGCAGGACAACGGGATACATGCCGCCTGATGAGTTTACCGGTTTTCTGAATTCTGCGCTCGAACAGGAGTCTGCAGGACGGCTGGACCTGCGAAGGGTGGTGGCACAGAAAGGTTGGCTTATCGCATCTGCGCTGATTCTGCTTGGCGGTCTGGCTCTTAACCTTACGCCATGTGTTTTGCCCATGATACCGATAAACCTGGCAATCATTGGCGCAGGCTCGCAGGCGGCGAGCAGGGGCAGAGGCTGGGCGTTAGGAGGATTTTTCGGCGCGGGCATGGCTGTAGCGTACGGTGTTCTTGGCGCTCTGGTGGTCCTCACGGGAGCAAGATTCGGCGCGCTTAACTCATCTCCGTGGTTTAATGCGGTTATTGCCACGCTTTTTGTAGCGCTTGCCCTCGGAATGTTTGGGGTTTTCAATATTGATCTGTCCCGATTCCAGTCCAAGACAAGGGTTGGCGAGGAAAAGAAGGGCAGTCTGCCTGTGGCTTTCGTTATGGGAGGAGTAATGGCGTTGCTTGCCGGGGCCTGCGTTGCGCCGGTGGTAATTTCGGCGTTGTTGTTTGCAACGGAGCTGTATGCGGAAGGAAAATCATACGCCTTGATCCTGCCTTTTCTGCTTGGAGTTGGCATGGCGCTTCCGTGGCCTTTTGCGGGAGCGGGCTTTTCTTTCCTGCCAAAACCCGGCAGGTGGATGAATTATGTGAAATATGCCTTCGGAATCATTATTCTGGGTTTTGCTTTATATTACGGAATCCTTGCCGCTAAGCTGTTCTTGCATCGCAGTTCCGGAGCGAAACAACAGGTTGAAGAAATACAGAACAGCAACATGGAGAAAGGATGGCACAAATCTCTGACCGATGCCCTGACGCTGGCGGAAAAGAAAGAGCAGCCTGTTCTTATAGATTTCTGGGCGAGCTGGTGTAAGAGCTGTATTCGCATGGAGAAGACCACATTTAAAGATCCCGAAGTGATTGAAACTATGAGACCTTTCGTAAAGGTTAAATTCCAGGCCGAGGATATGGATGCTCAGAGAATAGAGGGTGTACTTGATTATTTTGATGTACTTGGCCTCCCGACATACGTGGTTCTTGTGCCCCAAGGCTCACAGGAAAAGTAACTACAGAGAATTCTATGTTACCTTTTACAATCTGGTAAAACGAAATGAGTGAGCACAAGAAGGATTTGCCTTCCAGAACACCGACTCGCGGCTTGTTTGCATGGGCTCTGTACGACTGGGCAAACAGTTCGTTTTCCACCGTTATACTCACCTTTGTCTTTGCGGCATATTTTACGCGGGAGGTGGCTCCCACGGATGCTGCGGGCAGTTCGAACTGGGGTTTGGCTGTAGGCTTCGCGGGTATAGCGATAGCCGTTTTGGGTCCTGTGCTGGGTGCGATAGCTGATCAGAAAGGCAGGCGTAAGCCGTGGCTTGCGGGATTTACTTTTCTATGCGTGGCTGCTACCGCTTTGCTCTGGTTTGTCAGGCCGGAAGAATCAAGCATGGTGCCGGCCATGATCCTGGTATGGATTGCAATGCTCGGCGCGGAGTTGGCGGCGGTTTTCTACAACGCAATGTTGCCTTGCCTGGCAAAGCCTGAGAGGGTCGGCCGGTGGTCTGGATGGGGGTGGGCTCTGGGTTATATTGGCGGTCTGGTCTGTCTGACTTTATCACTACTGTTGTTCGTCCGGGAAGAATCCTTTTTTGTTCTGGCCCGGGAAGAGGCTTTTCATGTCCGCGCGACTTTTGTGTTCGTGGCGGCATGGTTTACGCTCTTCTCCATTCCACTCTTTATCTTAACGCCCGACGAGCCTGCAAAGAATGTCCGTCTTCGCTACGCTATTCGCAAGGGCGTGGGGCAGTTGGCGCGAACCCTTCGCGATGTCCGACAGTATATGACCATTGTGCGGTTTCTTATTGCCAGGATGGTTTATATCGACGGGCTTGCGACAATATTCGCCTTTGGCGGTGTTTATGCCGCAGGCACTTTCGGGATGGACGAACAGCAGGTGCTGCTTTTCGGTATCACGTTGAATGTCACAGCCGGACTCGGAGCTTTTCTTTTCTCATGGATTGATGACCGAGCAGGCAGCCGCCCCACAATTCTACTGTCCCTGTTTGGAGTACTGCTGCCGGGCACAGCCATGCTTTTTGTCGAATCTACGCGGGCATTCTGGATCCTGGGACTGGTTCTCGGAGCATTTGTCGGTCCTGTCCAGGCGGCAAGCCGTTCATATCTTGCAAGGGCTGCGCCGGACAACCTGCGAAATGAGATGTTCGGCCTCTATGCGCTTTCCGGCAAGGCAACGGCTTTTGCCGGACCGCTGGCTGTCGGGGGACTGACGGCTCTGACAGGGAGCCAACGGGTGGGGATGAGCGCAATAATGGTCCTGCTTTTTGCAGGTATAATTCTCACCTGGACCCTTCCGTCGGCAAAAGAAATCTAGCCCGGCTTTCGCAGGGCTACCCCTAATTTCGGCAAAATCCGGCTTATT
>CAYSRM010000150.1:0-4264 GCA_964433435.1 uncultured Victivallales bacterium | reverse complement strand
CGAACTCCGCAAATCCATCCTCCAACTAGCCGTCATGGGCCGCCTTGTACCCCAGGATCCGAGAGATGAACCAGCCAGCAAACTACTGAAAAAGATCGCAGCCGAAAAAGCCAAGCTCGTCAAAGAAGGCAAAATCAAACCACAAAAACCCTTACCGCCCATAAGTAAAGATGACGCGCCTTACGAGTTGCCGGATGGGTGGGAGTGGGTACGTCTCGCTGTAATCACGGAGGTGAATCCACGTAATGATGTCGAAGACGGATTGACTGCGGGCTTCGCTCCGATGGCCTCCGTGTCGGACAAGTATGGTGTGTGTCCGCTATTTGAGGAGCGACCATGGTCGGAGATAAAGAAAGGCTTTACCCATTTCGCAGAGGGAGATATCGTGTCTGCAAAAATTACCCCGTGTTTTCAGAATGGAAAATCGGGAGTAATCGAAAATGCACCAAATGGAGTTGGCGCAGGCACAACAGAGTTGCATGTTGTGCGCCCCATGTCGCGCACCATGGTACCACACTACATCTGGGCGTTTTTTAGATCCCCACGTTTTCTGCGCGAAGGTGAGACTAAGATGACAGGCTCTGCAGGTCAGAAGCGCGTACCCCGCACCTACATATCAGAAACGCCGTTCCCCCTCCCTCCCCTCGCCGAACAGAAGCGCATTGTCGCGAAAGTAGACCAATTAATGAAGCTATGTGATGAGCTGGAAGCCAAGCTGAAGCAATCCCGGACTGACGCAAATTCGCTAATTGCCGCCATCGTAAACCATCTCACTGAGGCCGCATAATGCTTGAAAAACACTTTCAACAGTTGACGAATAGATTAGGCCTACAAGCGAACACCGCAAAAACACAAAACAGCTTAGGAAACGATTCCCTTGAATTGTGAACGCCGTTTTGAAATGTATCTTCTTCTCAACTCCCTGCACCTTATAGCTGCGGTAAACTCGGCGCGTGACTAGATCAGGCTAGGACATTTCGCGGAGGCAGTCACAGGAAAAAGACGAATATTAAAGACCACTCCTGCATTAAGGGGCTCCCATGTTGCTCTAGCGGAAGCTTTTTTCGTTGCACACAGACACTGCCAGGATAGCCAGCACTTACGGCTGAATTCCCGGGGTTATCAAAGTGCCGGGATTAGATCGCCACTTAGAACCGATTCTGAGACTTCAGCTTTCGCTGAAAGGCTAAGATCCAACTAATTATTGCCTTTTTTGGCTAGAACCTTTCCCGTGTGAATACTTGTTTTCAGATAATTTAAGAAACCGAGCAATGTTGACTGGTTGCATTGTGAACGGTGGCATGCCGTTGCGACGTGTTAAGTCTGAAATGTGCTCTCTGATATACGGATAAATATGTGCTGGTGCAGTGTATTGGGCAAAGCGTTTCTTGTCGACTTCAGCTTTCGGATCAACTCTGTATTTCGTTTGATAAGTCACTTTTGCCTGAAAAGGGGCTTTCTTTTTGCCATGTATCAAAGATACAGAAAGGGTACACACTAGCTGATCTTTTCTTCTGTATGACTTATAATTCGGCACGCATTCAGGAAGCACAAGAGGCCCTTTTGCTCTGTACCTTGTATTCGCCTCAAATTCACATTCAATAAGCCGGACGGATTCCATCCGTATACCAATAGTATTAGCAGGCACCGTTTTCATGCCGCTAGCGCCAGTTCATCGTCAGCAGCAGTCTTGACTTCTGTTGGTGTAGTAGTCTGGAGCCATTCATTCTCTGCCTCGGGTCTATCAAAGGCGGCCTCGCACGGATGGTCAGACGGAATAAAATCAGAGTAATAAGCTTGGGTTCTGTCGATGTCTACAACAAAAACTAACAGTCCGTAGCCAGTACGATAGAAGTAATTGCTTCCTAGCCCAGACGCGTATCGCTTCACTTTGTCGCGTTCAGAATCGGGCACACCGTAAACCGCAAGACCTCGCAGGTGTGACGAATCCGGAACGGGCTCCAATTGTGCCTGGTACTCCGGAAAGTGTTCTGTCACTTTGTTAAGTATTTCTTGAAATGCCTTTTCGGCTTCGTTTCTTGTCATGTTCTATCACTCCTCATCTATTGCAGAAAATACGCGTGACTTCGTCCGGCTTCAGCCAAAAGACGATCTGGCAAATCTTTCTCAGTAACATGTTCAAGCCTGTAATCCGCTGTCACCCGAAGCCCTTGCAACTCGTTAAACACTTCGCTGTGTTTCTTGGTTCCATAATCCTCAATGCTTTTTCGAATAGTGACATGGATACCGTGTGTCTTTTTATGGATAGTATAATATTCCTTCTTATCTGTCCAATACCTTGCAGCAAAAAGCACTGCGTAATAGAAGCGGCTTGCCGCTGCGTTATATCTTTTTTTCTTAATGCACGCCATAGCACTGTGCCAGTTCTCTTCCGATTTCTTGCGAAATACCTCACGCTGCATCCTTAAGTCTCCCTGCAAAGCACCAAAGTGTGTCACATGGCATGTATTACTGCAATTTCTTTATTCGGCGACATTGTTGAACATGCAGCAACGTTTGTCAAATCCCAAGTTTTTAGCGCCTGCCTGTGCGCCCGCCTGCCAGCCCGCGTGCCAGCCCGCGTGCAGGTCACACGTAGACAGGTGATTCGCGGTTTACCCCTCTGAAAACCCAGCACCTCACCGCAAAAACACAAAACACCTTACCAACCTATTCCCTTGAATAGCGAACCAAGAGGATTAGAATCCTGCAAGAAGGATGGAGGCAAAAACAATCCCTCCTTGCCGTAACAAACGAATAACAGGAAGATACAGGAAAAGAAAACCAAAACATGGAATTGAAAATTCCACATAATTTTCAAACACTCATGTTAAGGTTATGCAGGAAAGAGAAGGAGGAAGACACATGACAACATTCGCGAGCATCACGGAGATCAACCCCGCAGCATGCTACACTTGTGACAACACGTTCGCCGTGGGAGATCTCGTCAGACGGTGTCCCGATTGTGACGAACTCTTCCACAACTCCTGCTGGGGCACAGCAGGCAAGTGCCCGGCGTGCGGTGCAGTAACAGCAGGAGCCCCTATCCGAGTCTTCAAGGGAGGAAAAGTCTTCCGAGAAGCATCAGGGGACGAAGTGAACAACGGTTGAAGCCGAACGCTGCGGGAGAGAGATATGCCACCAAAGGTATTCATAAGTCACGCTAGCGAAGACAAGGACCGCTTCGTCCTGGGGTTTGCCCGTCGCTTACGGGAAAAAGGAATCGACGCCTGGGTTGACCGCTGGGAGATGCTGCCCGGAGACAGCATCGTAGACAAGATATTCGAGGAGGGAATCAAGAACGCCGACGCAGTCATCGCCGTCGTGTCGGCGAACAGCGTTGCCAAGAAATGGGTCAGGGAAGAGCTCAACGCGAGCGTTGTCCAGAGGATTAACAGGGGCAGTCTTCTCATTCCAGTCGTGATCGACGACTGCGAAGTTCCCGAGGCACTGCAATCAACGCTCTGGTCTCACGTTAAGGACTTGAACGACTACGACCAGGAATTCGACCGCATCGTCAGCGCCATTTTCGGTAGTAGGAACAAGCCGAGTCTCGGCGAGGCACCGCGTTATACGAGTCTAACGGTGGAGCAGTTGCCGGGACTCACGACAGTGGATTCGCTAATCGTGTTGCGTGCGTGCGAGATCACGTTGGAGAATCGTCACGGGTACATCGGTGTTGCCGACCTCTATCAGCAGATGAAGGATCTAGATATTCCGGAACAGGAATTCGTCGAGTCAATCCATGTGCTAGATGAATCCCACTGGATCGACGGCATCAAGGTCATCGGTGGGCAGATTCCTCAATTCAGAGTCAGGCACTATGGTTTCGATCAGTACCTTAGGCGTCTGTATCCCGACTATGAAAAGGTCTATGACCAAGTGTGTCTGGCGATCCTCAACGAGGGACTGACCGTCAATCAACAGATTGCGGAGCGCCTAGCGCAACCGATCAGCGTCGTCGATCATATCATGGAGGATCTAGATTCGCGGGGTCTCGTCAAAGCACAGAAGTTCATTGGTGGAGGACAGCAGGTGTTCAACGTCTCCCCCAAGCTCAGTAGGATGTTCAGAGAGACCTGAAGAACCGATCGGGATAGGGACGCCCATTTCTGAGCGCCCCTCCCACACCACCAACATACGGACGGCGGCAAGATCAGACCGAGAAACGAGAAAACAGCTTAACAGATAGTTCCCTTGAACCGCGGACCGAAAGGATTAGAATGCTGCAAGAAGCATGGAGACAAATGAATCGTTCCTTGCC
>CAYSRM010000149.1:0-4264 GCA_964433435.1 uncultured Victivallales bacterium | reverse complement strand
GGGCCTGTCTGACGTCAGGCAAGGCTGCCGCAGCCATACCTATCAGGCGTTTTCCTGATGCGGGAGTTATGACAAACTGTTTCATGCTTTTCCTTTCGTTATTTTGGACAATTTATTTTTATCACAACAAAATGTTCTGTCACTTTAAAATTGGTGTTTAAGTTTCGCTTGTTCCTGCTATGGTAGTTGCATGGAAAACGGAGAACAACTGGAACTTGATATCGATAAAATTGTTTTTCCCGGAAAAGGACTCTCGCGCACAGACGGTTGTGTTGTGTTTGTTTCCGACGTAATACACGGTGAACATGTGAAGGCGCGGGTAATTAAAAAGAAGAAGAACTATGCCGTAGCCGTGCTCGATGAAGTCATAGATGCTTCGGAGCACAGGATCGAGCCGTCTTGCCCGATTAACAGTAAATGCCCCGGCTGCTGTTACCAGCATCTGTCCTATGAGGCAGAAGTCGATACTAAAAGGAAGCAGTTTGTCAATTTTCTTGAGCACAACGCCGGTATGCATGCGCCCGCCGACGCGGAAGCAGTTCCGTCTCCTTCCTCCACAGGTTACCGGAACAGGATTACTCTTCGTGTTGGGGAAGATTCCAACGGGCCGTATGTCGGGTATATCGGTTATGACAACAGAACCATCATTGATGTCCCGGCTTGCCCGCTTGCATGTGCGGAAATCAATGAGCTTCTCTGTTCATTAAGATCGGATGGGGCTTTTATGGAGTCGTTGCCTCGAGCTGGATCGCTCCTGCTTCGCTATAGTCCGGGATCTGGAGCTTATTTCGTTGTAAAAGATGAAAAAAATAAAACGGGTATTCGCGCAAGCGTTTCTCTGAATTATGCCCGGGAGGAGACCCCTATTGGATCGATAAAGGTTCCGCTTACAGGTTTCTTCCAGGTCAATGTGCCTGTAATGAACATGCTTTTTGAATACGTGATGGATACAATTCGTGAAGCACAGCCCTCATCGTTTGTGGATGTCTATTGTGGCTCAGGGCTTTTTGCGATTGGGGCTGCCACTGCCTGTGTTTCCAATGTGCTGGGTATCGAAGTCGATGCCTCTGCTGTAAAGGCCGCTGAGTTGAATTGCCGCGAAAAGGGGATGGAGAATGTTGCTTTTGTTGCCGACGCTGCGGGCGATGTTCTCGGGGCAGCGCTGGATTGTGTGGATCCGGAAGAGACTATGGCGCTTGTCGATCCCACCCGGCGGGGACTTGAAAAGCCGGTGAGAGAAGCGCTTGTGTCAAGAAGGCCGAAACGAATTATGTATGTATCCTGCTCTCCGGATACTATGGCGAGGGACCTTAAAGGGCTGGCTGTTGCGGGCTACCAGATAGAAAGGGCGCGCCTTTTTGACATGTTTCCCCGAACACCTTATTTTGAATCGGCTGTAATGCTGTGTATGACCTGAATCAGATACCGGAAAAAAAGGAGTTCTGGATGCGATTAGCGCTTACTTTTATACTAGTTGTGTCCGCTGCCGCCTGTAGCGCCGCGGAGAAGAAAGGCGCGGATTCAATCCTTACGGCGGATGACAAATCCTATCTCCTCAACCTGGCCAGGCAGACGGTCAGATGGCATCTTAAGGACGGCAGGGTTCCGAAGCCTCGAAAGAGCGAGTTGAGCGGTGGGGTAAAGCGGAAACTGGGATGTTTTGTTACTCTTAATCATAAGAAGAAAGGACTGCGAGGTTGTATCGGCACATTTTCAAGGAGCCGCCCGCTTTATAGTAATGTTGTAAGTCTGGCTGTTTCTGCCGCGCACGACAGGCGTTTTCGGAGTGATCCTGTAACTTATGAAGATCTGAAAGATGTTAGAATTGAGATCAGCGTGCTGACTCGTCCTAAGGAGCTGTCTTTTGAATCTCCCGAGGATCTGCTTAAGCAGCTTCGTTCCGGTGTTCATGGTGTGATTTTGTACACGAGGTATGGTAATTCTACTTACCTCCCGCAGGTATGGGAAGATATTCCGGAAAAGACCAGGTTTCTTTCGCGGCTTTGCCGGAAACAGGGAGCGCCGCCCGACACCTGGCGGAAAGATTTTAGAAATATAAAGGTGGAGATTTACGAAGCGATTGTGTTTCACGAAGAGTCATACGGCAGATAGAATGATTGGGGCTTCCGCGGAATCTGTGGGTAGATTTGTTTTCTTAATGGTTCCTGAACCGCCACACCTGAACGTATGCACTTACCCGAATCACTTCGTCCCTATTCGTTCAAAGGCTTCGATCAGCAGACCGGGTAAGTTGATCGGGTAACCGCTCTCTGCTCCCCGCATTATTTCGTTACTGAATACTTCTATTCGTCTTTCGCTGGAATTTAACACATTCTTCTTTGCCCAGCGCCACATTCTAGCCCGCATACCATTTTCAACCCACAGATTGTGCAGATGATCCAAACGCTATTTCCGGCCCGGTATCAGGGCTTATGGGATGGTAGTGTAAATGGTTTATTGATTGGATGATTGACTGCCGGATTTGTCTGCATTAGTCTTTCCTGAATCGATCAGATTAAAGCTTTTAGTATAGCATTTTTAAATGTCTGAAGGGAAATGATCATGATGACTTATGTTCGTAATGTTATGGATCGGGTTGTATTCCAGAACCCGTCTGAGCCGGAATTTCATCAGGCGGTACGGGAGGTTCTTGAATCTCTCGCGCCAGTTATTGCCAGGCATACAGGGTATCGGGAAGAACATGTTCTGGAACGTATCACGGAGCCGGAACGTGTCATCATGTTTCGGGTTTGCTGGGTCGATGACAACGGTGTGCCGCAAATCAACCGTGGATTTCGCATTCAATTTAACAGTGCGATCGGACCTTACAAGGGTGGGCTTCGCTTTCATCCCAGCGTTAACCTCGGCATTCTTAAATTTCTCGCCTTTGAGCAGATTTTTAAAAATGCGCTCACAACGTTGCCCATGGGCGGCGCCAAGGGCGGATCGGATTTTGACCCCAAGGGGAAGAGCGAAGGTGAAGTGATGCGCTTCTGCCAGTCTTTCATGACCGAATTACAACGTCATATCGGCGCCGATGTAGATGTGCCAGCAGGCGATATAGGTGTTGGCGCGCGTGAAATCGGCTATATGTTCGGTCAATGGAAACGGATCATGCAGGCCTTCAATGGTGTTATCACCGGGAAGCAGCTCAACTGGGGCGGATCGTTGATTCGTCCAGAGGCAACCGGTTATGGCGCAGTCTTTTTTGCCCAGGAAATGCTGGCCAGCCGTGACCGTTCTCTGGAGGGTCTTGTTTGTCTTGTATCCGGATCGGGCAATGTGGCCCAATATACGGTTGAGAAGATCAACCAGTTAGGTGGCAAGGCTGTAACCTTGTCGGACTCGAACGGAACTATCTATGATCCGGCCGGGATCGACGCAGAGAAACTCGCTTTTGTAATGGAACTCAAGAATGTCAGGCGCGGCCGTATAGCAGAGTATGCTGAACATTTTCAGAATGTTACTTATATGGAAGGTCAGCGCCCCTGGTCAATCCCCTGTGACTGTGCCTTTCCTTCGGCCACGCAGAACGAGCTGTCAGGCGATGAAGCCCGTCTGCTGGTAAAAAATGGCTGTTTCCTGGTAAGCGAAGGCGCGAATATGCCGACCGAACCCGAGGGCATAGAGACCTTTGTTCGCGAGCGCATACTCTATGGTCCCGGCAAGGCTGCCAATGCCGGCGGTGTTGCAACATCCGGACTGGAGATGGCACAGAATGCGCAACATCTTACCTGGCCGCGCGAAGAAGTGGAAGCGCGGCTACAGCGCATCATGAAAAGCGTACATTCAGCCGCTTACGAGGCTTCCTGTGAATACGGGGATCCCGGCAACCTGGTTATGGGCGCAAATATCGCCGGTTTTGTCAAGGTGGCCAACGCCATGCTGGACCAGGGGATTGTATAACGCTTGTATGCTTTCCGCCGCGCCTTTTGGTTTTGACTGAATCCATCTTGTTCTTCTTTGATATTGATACTTTCTGTTCATGCATCGAGCTACGCGATACATAACTGCACACGCATCCAGGACGGTAGCCCGCATATCTCACACTTTTTCGAGCAGAAACGGTTCAGAGTGGCGTTAGTGCGGGGCAAAATCGGTTTAACCGGACGAAGCTGTGTAAACACACCGCAAGATCGGGTGAAACGATTTGGGCTTGCAATAATGGCGCTATCAATTGTTTCTGCCGGAGGAGTGTGAGATATGCGGGGTAGGCACCTGTTGAACTGTCTGCCCCCTCCAAATGGAACAATATAAGGTAAGT
>CAYSRM010000148.1:0-4276 GCA_964433435.1 uncultured Victivallales bacterium | reverse complement strand
CCAAGAGTTCTCGGTCTTACCTTCGCCAATTTCTCCCTGGCTTCAATCCGTAGCTGTCGCACGGACTGATAATCCAGTGTCGCCGGAATCAACTGCCTGTCCAACTCAGCTGATGTTTCAACTTTACTTAATTCGCGTTTAATATATCCCTCGTACTTAACGCGAATCTCAACCTGCTCTTTTACTTCTTCTGGCAACTCGTTGTTGCCTTTCTGCAACATGGAATACGACGTTTCAGGCCGCCGAAGCATCTCGGCCATTGTCCGGCCAGCAGACCGACAGGTCTTCAGCCTGTTGATCTCCCTTTGAATCAACTGCTCTTCCTTTTCCACCGCCTCAATATACCGCGACGACACAATCCCGATTTCCCGGGCAAGCCCGAGCATTCTGTACGGAGCATTATCCTGGCGCAAAAGCAACCTTCTCTCCGCACGTGAAGTAAACATTCTATATGGTTCGTCCGTGCCCTTCGTCACCAGATCATCTATCAAAACGCCAATATACGCATCATTTCTGCTTATCTGTAAACAATTCCTGCACCCGGCTTTTCTCGCAGCATTAACCCCGGCAAAAAATCCCTGGGCAGCAGCCTCCTCATAGCCCGTAGTCCCATTGATCTGCCCTGCAAGAAAAAGCCCTTCTACTTTCTTGGACTCCAATGTCTCACATAACTCCCTTGGATCCACAAAATCATATTCAATAGCATACGCATACTCCAGAATATGGGCCTTCTCCAGCCCCGGGATTGAACTGATCAACTTTTTTTGTACGTCGCGCGGCAGACTGTTTGAGATGCCATTCGGATAAATAAGATCAGTTGTTCTACCCTCGGGCTCTACAAAAACATGATGCCTGCCCCGATCCGGAAATTTCACGATTTTATCTTCTACCGATGGACAATAACGGACGCCCGTGCCCTCTATGGCGCCTCCGTAAAGAGAGCTGAGCTCAAGATTCTCCCGTATGATTCTGTGGGTTTCCCGCGTAGTATGAGTAAGATAGCACATTAGCTGGTTTGAACCCGGGCGCCACGGCTGTAAATCCAGAGACCAATGTTCCACGTGGAACATTTCCATCTTTCTGTTGACTTCCCAGGAAAAGAAAGGCGCGGGATCACACCCGGGCTGTGCCTCCATTGCGGAATAATCCAAGGTATTTTTATCGAGACGAGCAGGGGTTCCTGTTTTTAACCTTGCCATCTCAAAGCCTCTTTTGCGAAGAAATAGCCCGAGCGCATCGGCAGATTGTTCGCCTTTTCTTCCGCCTTTTTCTGATTCATGTCCAATATGTATTCGTCCGCCCAGAAAGGTGCCCGGCGTTAGGACTATAGTCTGAGCGTTGAATTCTCTGCGATCATCTGTTCTGACCCCCGATGCATGGTTTTTCCGGTCTATGATGATTTCCGCGGCGTTGCCTTCAATGATTTGAAGATTATCTGTAGCCAGGCACAGCGCTACCATCCTGCGGGAATAAGCTGTTTTGTCGCATTGGGCCCTGTTTGCGCGTACGGCAGGTCCCTTTCGGGTATTAAGGACCCGGAATTGAATCCCAGTATAATCAGCATTTCTGGCAATCTCACCGCCAAGAGCGTCAATTTCAAATACCAAGTGAGATTTGGCAATGCCGCCTATTGACGGGTTGCACGACATTCTGGCCAAAGCATTGGTCTTCATGGTCAAAAGAAGAGTCTTTGCACCAAGCCGGGCTGAAGCCAGCGCTGCTTCGCAGCCCGCATGGCCGCCGCCGACAACAAGGACATCAAATTGTGTTGAAGCGCTCATTATACTTTTGTAGATTCCATTTAAAAACTACAAAACTCTTATTTCCCTACACAAAAGCACGAAAAAATAGAGTCCAGCAGCTCTGTATGATAGGTTTTACCCAGGATCAAGCCAATCTGTTCCGCGGTTTCCCGGAGATAGCTGACAGCAAAAACAAGCTGCTGCTCCTGATGATCCTTCAGAAGAGATTCGCACTTCTGAATCGCGCCTAATGCATTGTTGATATGGCATTTATGCCTCGCTGAAATTGTGACTTTGTCTTCGGGCAGATTGGCTATCCGCAGCTTGGAGCTTAATGCGCCCTTAATCTGCTCAACATTCCGGTCGTTGCGAAGGCTGCACCTGACTACTGATCGACCCTCAACATCCGCAAGACTGATAATATCACCAAGGTCCGTTTTGTTGGCCACAATCACTGTGCAGTCTTTATTGCAACATTGGAGCGTTGCCTTGTCTTCCAGACTTATGCCTTGGGAAGCGTCAATAACGTACAATACCATGTCAGCCCTTCGCACAAAATCTTTCGCTCTTTTTATGCCGTCCTGCTCGATACGGCAATCTGAAACACGTAATCCGGCTGTATCCACAAGGCGGACAGGAATTCCATCAACACTGAATTCTTCCTCAACCGTATCGCGGGTAGTCCCAGGATTTTCATTGACTATAGCCCGGTCGATTCCAAGCAGCGAATTCAGCAGGGTCGATTTTCCGGCGTTTGGTAGGCCGCATATAACAACCAACGCTCCATCGCGCAACAAGTGTCCGTCATGCCATGTCTTCAGCAGCCGGACAAGATCACACCTGATTCCGCGGATCGAATGTTCAAGCTCGGGCCAGTGAATTGGAGGAATATCATACTCATCAAAGTCCAAAGACGCTTCCATATTAGCGCAAAGTTTCATTGTATCGTCATATATCTTTGCTATACGGTTACTTACCGACCCTTTTATCTGCTCTATGGCCGCAGATGCAGAACGTTCTGTTCTAGAACAAATAAGATCTGCTACTGCTTCGGCCTGCACAAGATCTATGCGGCCGTTGAGAAAAGCTCGTTTCGTAAATTCGCCCGATTCTGCCGGACGAGCGCCTGCCTGTATGACTGAATGCAGGATCCGGCCTGAGGACATTGCTCCTCCATGAACCTGTATTTCCACCATATCTTCAGTCGTGTAGCTCGCCGGACTTCTATAGACGAGTAAAATGGCTTCGTCGAGTATCTCGCCGCTGCCTTCCTTGCAAATCTTTCCGTAGGCAAAACTGTTTGCCCGCATCGTCGAAGGTCTGCGTCCGATAAAAAGCCTGTCAGCTATTGAAAGACTTTCCGGGCCTGAAACCCTGACAATGGATATTCCGGCTTTGCCGGGGGCTGTGGCAATTGCCGCAATTGTTTCATTTTTATGCTTCATATGCGTCCCGATGCTATTTCAGCGGGCGGGTTTCGTCAAGCCGGCTCGCGTCCACAGGAGTTTTCAGGCTCTCAGGTTGCGGCAATCGTAAACCCGCATTTGTCACAGGATTTGGCAGCAAGGCGGGTAAATGTCCCTTGACACCTGATCCCGCGACATTGACAATTTGATTATGTCATCACAAAAGAGCAATAAATCAACTCATTTTCTCAATCCCGATATTGCCCATAAGATTGAGCAAGCCAAGAACCAGCTTGAAAGCATGATTGATCTTGCTCCCCAGATCATGCTCCTGGTGGATTCTGATGGATCAATATTGAGGGCAAACAAGGCGGCGCTGCAGTTTCTAGGCGATAGTAACTTCAACAAGATACTGGGCAAAAATATCTCAGAACTTTTCGGTTGCAGCTCCGCATTCTTCAAGGATTTATTGTCGAATCCGGACGGCTACAAAACCAGTGAGACAGAAGCAACTCCCGGCAAATCTAAAAAAAAGCGGACCTTGAGATTCACCGCCGTGGACGCGGCTTCCGACGAGGAACCCCGGGTAGTCATCGTACAGGATATCACCGACGAAAAGGCTAAAGAGGCCAACCTGGAAAAGAAACATAAGCTGGAAGCTGTCAGGGCTCTAACCGGCGCCCTGATGCACAACATTAACCAGCATCTTACCGTTATATTAGTAAGGGCACAGTTGATGGACACCGCGCTCCAGACACACGAATTAAAACAAGAAGAAATGCGCCGCGGATTGAAGGACATCTGCTCTCTTTCTTTGAGGATTTCAGAACTGCTCAAGTCAACGGGCAACAAGAAAGATTTTAAAACAGAGTCATACATAGACAATGTGAGTATTCTCGATATCAATTCCGAAAACCGGGAACATGGCGTAATAGCCGCGCCCGACATGAAGGTTTTCAGAATTCTAACCTTTTACACGGATGTTCACGAAAAAACATATTCAAAACATGCGGGCGCAACGTCGCGTTGCGCCGCAAGGCTGGCTCAACAGATGGGAATGGATAAAGATCAGGTCAATCTCTGCAGTAGAGCAGGTTTTCTGCACGATATAGGAAAAATCGGGGTCCC
>CAYSRM010000147.1:0-4284 GCA_964433435.1 uncultured Victivallales bacterium | reverse complement strand
GTGTCAAACGATTTAGCGGATGATTTTTGCTGCAGTGAACCTGTTTGGTTTCGCAGAAATGCGAAAAACAGCTTTTTTGCGTTGTTTAGCTTACTTAGCCTGACTTATTCATGAACCTTCTTTTTTCTTGCCGAGGCTGTCCAGCTTGCCGGGCACTGACAGAATTGACCGGAGCACGTCAACGGTCAGGTGATACACCGCAAAAAGCAGATAGCTTGCAAATGGAAGGCAGGAGGCGACAATAATCAGCCCGATGGCATCTACTGCCGCTTCGCCAGCTCCGCCTGCGAAAAGCATTTTTACCGTTGCCAGCACAAGGGCAATCGCGCCGATTATTGTACCCAGTCCGAAACCCAGCGGCACTATTCTGACTGCCGCTTTCACGGCAAAGGACAGTATACCGATTGCTTCTTCGCCGGCATTAGCCTCTTTGCTGATCGTAATGTTGCATAGTGAAGGATGCAGCGCTGTCCATGCCACAATATCGAAAAACGCCCATGCTCCAATTCCGACAATTGCCTGAATCCAGCCTTGTGACGCAAAGATGATAAAAAGGACAACTCCAGCCACTTCCATCAGAAGCGCCACACAATCCAGAAAATTCGCCGAAGCCAGCCTGCTGGGTGAGGATTTAACCAATCTGTCCCCTGCATCAATGAATTTGGTAACCGTATACTGAAGGACAAGCAGCAGAAACGCGTATCCTATGCCTGTGAGGAACAACAGAAAACTGCCTGCGCGGATACCCGCAAACAGAAAACAAAGTACGCTCAGAACCGCTCCGGTTATAAGCGCAACATGTCCGTACCGCACCGACCATTCAGACAAGCTGTGAAACATGTCGGGAGAAAAAGTTTTCCGGGCCAGCCCCAGAAGCTTATCGAGAACTCTCACAAAAAAGAGGGGATTAAATTTCACAGAACTCAGAAAAGAACCGATTCCTGCAATCGCCTTGCCAAACCATTTCTTTGTCTTCTGTATTTTGTCTCCAGTCTTCTTCGTTGTTTCTTCCTCGGGCTGTTGATTTTCCGGTTCACCGGTCTTTTCTTCAGCCTTCCCGTTGTTTACAGGTTCTGTTTCAATGTCGATAATTTTCTTTTCTTCGTTCTCAGATCTGTTATCTTCTGCGCTCACGACAATATCCTCCCATATTTAAGTTATACCTTAAGTATTGATAAATCCGCCCCCTTATAAACGCAAGACAAAACAAACTTCTTCTCCTCCCCCATTTTTCCCTTGTCTTCCGCTCCGCAGCCGCCCATATTCTCTGACCATGAACAACCAGACAATTGCACAGGAATTGACCGCATGGCTCAAACCCGGCTTTGACCCGCTTTGTCGCGCGGCAGGGGCGGACACAGGCACTGTCCGCGTGTTACCCGCCGTGCGGGCCGAGTTCGGCGACTACCAGTGCAATGCCGCAATGGCTCTTGCCAAGAGAGCAAAACGCGACCCAAGGGACGTGGCGGCCGAAGCGCTTGAAAAGGCAGGCTCACACCCGGCAGTAGCAAAAGCCGAACTTGCCGGGCCGGGTTTTATAAACATTTACCTTGATGACGCCTGGTTGGCCGGCGCACTTCAGAAAATTGCATGCGACGACAGGCTGGGTGTGCCGCTTACCGGCGAAGGCATGACCACAGTCATGGATTACGGTTCGCCAAACATAACCAAGCCGCTCCACATCGGCCATCTTCGGTCTCACAACATAGGGACCGTTCTCGATCATCTGTATAGGTTTCTTGGTTACAATGTGATAGCAGACAACCACCTTGGCGACTGGGGCACGCAATTCGGTATAACCATTCACGGTTACCGTGAATTTGGAGACGAAGAAGCCCTGAAGCAAAACCCCATGGAAGAGCTGGAACGCGTCTATGTGAAGAGCTATGAACGCGGGAAAAATGATCAGGCATGGATGGACGAATGCCGGAAAGAACTAGTCAGGCTCCAGTCCGGGGAACAGGAAAATCTCAAGCTTTGGAAGGAATTTGTCAGGCTGAGCCTCAGTGAGCTGGAACGCATTTATGCGCGGCTCGGTGTCAAGCATGACCAGGTCAGGGGAGAAAGCTACTATCACGACCGGCTTGAAGCGGTTGTCAAGGACTTGAGCGACAAGGGGCTTGCCGGTAAAAGCGAAGGGGCTATGGTGGTTTTTCTTGATGACGAAAAACTGCCGCCATGCATCGTGCAGAAGAGCGACGGGGGCTTCAACTACGCAACGACGGATATTGCCACGCTTGAAAGCCGTGTGGCCGAGTTCAATCCGGACCTGATTCTTTACATTACCGACGAAAGACAGCAACTGCACTTCAAACAGCTTTTCGCCATAGCCCGGAAGCTGGGCCACGGTGTTGACCTCAAACATATAGGATTCGGTCTGATGCGCCTGCCGGAAGGCACTTTCTCAACCAGGGAAGGCAACGTGATAAAACTCGAATCGCTGCTTGACGAGGCCGTTGACAGGGCGCTTAAGGTGGTTAAAGAGACAAGCCCTGAGATGAACGAAGATCGGCAGCGGGAAATTGCTGAAGCCGTGGGAACGGGCGCAGTAAAATATGTTGATCTCAGTCAGAATCCCCAGACCACCGTAACCTTTACGTGGGACAAGGCGCTTTCTCTTGACGGGAATTCCGGCCCTTACCTTCAGTATGCTTACGCGAGAATCAGGAGCGTACGCGCAAAATATTACGAGCGTTTTGCCGGGAAGAATCCTGAAGACTATGAAATCATACTGGGCGAAGAGATAGAGCGGACGCTTGCCCTGAAGATGCTCCGGTTTGGAGAAGCCGTAACACTTGCCGCCGAGAGTTTCAAACCCAGCGTACTGACCGAGTACCTGTATGATCTTGCGCAAACCTATAGCGCCTTTTATCAGAATGTGCCCTTTCTGAAAGCCGAAGAGGGAACCCGGGAAAGTCGTGTAAGACTCTGTAATATAACAGCCGACATTCTAAGCAAGGGGCTGAACCTTCTTGGGATATCTCATCCGGAGAGGATATAGCAAGTGCGTCACCAAGAAACAGTGTCTGTTCTCAGCCCTTCGAAAGGAGCAGCGGGCATTGGGAAATGCGGGTTAATATGAACAGGCGCTTGCCGGAGCTCCTTGCGCCCGGAGGAAGCCTTGAAAAGGTCCGATCGGCTCTTGAATTTGGCGCAGACGCAGTTTATACAGGTGTCTCAGGCTTTTCCATGCGGCCCGATTTTGCGGAGCTGAATGACCAGGAGCTTGAAGAATCCATAGAATACGCTCACTCCCGTGGTAAGAGGCTTTACGTCTGTCTCAATGCCCTCATGTTTCCAACCGGCATCGAGGACATGCAAAAATGGCTGAGAAGAACGGCTGGTCTCTCCATTGACGCCGCTATTGTTTCTGATCCTGGAGCCTTTACGCTTGTAAGGCAGGAACGCCCGGAACTGCCGCTTCACATATCTACCCAGATGAGCACTGCAAATCCAATGTCGGCCTCTTTCTGGAAGAAATCAGGGGCTGAACGGGTTATTCTGGCCAGGGAATGCGGGATAGAAGAAGCGGGGATAATTGCAAAAGAATCGGGGATAGATGTTGAGGTATTTGTCCACGGCGCCATGTGCATGGCCGTGTCCGGCCGCTGTCTTTTGTCTGCGTATCTGTCCGGTTCCCCGGCCTCCACCGGCGAGTGCAAGCATACCTGCAGGTGGAACTGGCAGCTTGTGGAGCAGGAGAGACCCGGGCAGGCTGTTCCGGTCTACGAATCAAGCCGGGGCACAATTTTTCTCGGCGCCTCGGATCTATGTCTTATCCGCCGTATTCCCGAGCTTATTGATCACGGAATATGTTCTCTGAAAATAGAGGGCCGGATGAAAAGCGAGTATTATGTGGCTAATGTGACTCGGGTTTACAGGGCAGCTCTGGATGTCTGTGCGGAAGATCAAAGGTCTTTCGACACCATTCTTCCCGAGTTGCTTGAGGAGCTCGATGCCGTCAGCCACAGGCCTTATAGTGAAGGTTTTGCGTCCGGCGTTGAACCGGCAGAGACTGCGCCCGAGGCGGGAGCTTCGGGCTTGAGCAGCACTCATGATTTTGTGGGTGTGGCTGACAGGAAAAAAGGGCGCGATTTTGCGGTCAGGGTCAAGAACCCGTTTGCGTGCGGGGAGCGACTGGAATGGATCGGGCCGGGAATGCGCGGCGGACATCTGACCGTCAAAACCATTTTTGATGAAAAAGGAAATGCAAGGGACAGATCCCATTGCGGAACGACTGTATATTCTTCTATTGACGCTCAATCCGACTTGCCGGATTTTCTG
>CAYSRM010000146.1:0-4441 GCA_964433435.1 uncultured Victivallales bacterium | reverse complement strand
CAGCAGCGCTCTCCACGCTCTCGCTACGAAATTCCGTGAGATATGCGGGTTAAGCATCCTATATGCCGTCTAGCGCGTCCCGAAAGCGTTTTGCGCGCGCCGGAAGGGGATCAATCGGTTTTGCATTATCCATCAGGCCGGCTGTCTCTTTGATTCTTTCCTGGGGATCGGGATGAGTTTTGCCGAAGCCGCCGGGGTTCTTTTTCAGACGGGCATCCATCTCCCGAAGCATGACCGTGAGTCCCATGGGGTTGTAACCGGTTCGCCTTAATATCTTTATTGCTGTTTTATCGGCCTGTTTCTCGAATTTACGCGAATATCCGCTGTTAACCATGGTCGCGGTTATGTCGGAGATGGACCCTTCCAGGGTTGTTGTAAGCTGCGCCACTTCCTGGCTTCCCAGGGTCTTGCCGGTCTCGGCGGCAGTTGTGGTCAGCAATGTTGTCCAGCGGCTTTTACTGATAGCTTTCAGCCCGTGCTTATTTTCAACATGTCCGATTTCGTGCGCCAGGACTGCGGCGACTGCAGTCTCGTTTGGACAGCAGCGGAGCAGTCCCCTTGAGATCAGAATCAACCCGCCTGGAGCTGCGAAAGCATTTATTTCTTCGGTATCAAGAATAAGGAAATGATAACCCCCGTAGGTTTCCGGCATATCGGAGGCCAGCGCGAGCGTCTGTCCCAGCAAGTTGATATACCGGTTCGCCGCTGCGTTGGTATAAGGTTTGTAATTGTTAAGGATAGTGGCTGTGACTGCGCGTCCGAGGTAATACTCCTGGCTCGGGCTGATTTCGTCGAAGGCTTTTGACGCGGCCTTGGCCACCTTTACACCTGACTCTACATGCTCGCTGTCGACTCCCGCAATTTTAGCAGCTTCGCCGGCAAGTTCAGTTACCGCCTCCATGGTTTTGCAGCCAACCAGCGGGATTGCCAGGATGAGAATCAAGACATTGGCCAGGAAAGATGTTTTCATTGCTTGCCTTCTTTCGGGAGCACCTTGCCTTTTTCCAGAAAAGCTTTTTTTTCATCGAAGGGAAAGCTGACGGATTCCATTTTATCCACCCATTCGAAGCTAATCTTGGTGTTCTGTTTTTTGAATGCCTTTTCTACTTCGGGAGTAAAACCCTTTGTTGCAAGCGCCATCTCGCCGCTGGAAGCTGATGTTTTCTCTACACTTGCAGTTTGCAGCCGAATTTTCTTCTTTGTAAGGCTCCTGGTAGGCAGCCAGCCGGTTTTGCCTGATGATTGCACGCGCACTTTGCTCCAGATCCCTTTTTCCTCCAATACGGTAACGCGTTCGGCAAGTGCGACTTTTCCGGAAACGGAGGAAAAAGGAGCCGGCTCGGATTTCAATCTGGCCTCGCGCGTTTGAACGCTCATTTCCTTATCCGCAGCAAGGCTCGTAAACACGAAAAAGAAAACTGTTATGACAGCGCCGGAAAAAACAGGCAAGCATCTCATCTGAATGCTCCTTTCAGAATTTTCTGGAATCTTACAAAAAAAAGCGGCTTTGATGCCACAAAAAAGAATTTCTGAAATGCAGATTATGCGTCTTTACCTTGTGGTATGCCGGCTGCTTGATATAGAATTCCGGCATGAAAACCAAGTGGATGATTGCTGGACTGTTGCTTGTCTGCACCGCTTCGATTGCCGGTTGCGCCCGCATCCGTCCGCCTGCCGGAGTTAAACCGGTTGAGCGAATGATGGAAGTGACCGGATACTGCAAATGCGGCAAGTGTTGCGGCTGGGAGCGCAGATGGTACGGTAAGCCGGTATATGCTTCAGGTCCGCAGAAAGGTAAGCGCAAGCGGATAGGCATAACCGCCAGCGGCGTGAGGGCGAGGAAAGGAACTATAGCTGCCGACACTTCGAAGTATCCTTTTGGCACCATAATGTATATTGACGGGTACGGGTACGGACGGGTTGAAGACCGTGGTGGAGCCATAAAAGGAGACAGAATAGATCTGTTTTTTATAAGCCACCGTGCAGCACTGGAATGGGGAAGGCAAACCAAAAAGGTGAAAATCTGGCTCCAGCCTGACTTCTGATCAGCGCTATTGGGTAATGCGTTGTGTTGGTTCTGAACGGAGCGCGACCGGCGGACCGAGTATTTCGCGAAGAATGACTGCTTCGCGCAAAGAATTGCGAGACCGCAGATATCTGAGGATGTTTGGGTATGCCCTCTGCGCTGTTCCAGCGATTCCAGGCGGTTGTGCCTCGGTGACGGATACGGCTGTTTCAACTCTTTCGGGTTTGCGTTTGCGAACCTGCAACTCCGTCTTTTCTATTGTTGAGGGCTTGCCCTTAGGGGCTGCGACCGAAGAAACATAACGTCTGCGCCTTGGTTCGCCGCTACCTGTTCCCAATGCTGCTGACCGGGATTCTGAGCGTTTTGCCCGGTCTTCATATGCGACGCGCTTTTTTTCGTTTCCTGTCGCAGCCGCCGAAGCTGAGAGGGGGGCGTCAGATGCATGGGTTGCCGCAGAAGCTGCTTGCGCCGGTGAAGTCTTCTGCCCGGCAGGCTGAGATTGCTCTTGGCTCTGCCTGTTCTGACCGCTGATGCTCTCCAGGAAGTTTCGCAGGTCGTCTTCCGGTGCGGTGTACACAGTGGAATCCTTTTCATCGGGTTTCTGCGACTTCTGTTTTGACGCGCGCACAGCCTGTACAATGATGGTGACAATAACTACCAGGAACCAGAAGAAGCCTTCGCCCGCTTCACTTTTAAGAAAGCTTAGAGCTAGCGGAGCGTATAAGCAGTGGTTTGCATTCAAGGTAGCGCCTTTGTGTGTGCCTGTAATCATTGCTTTAAAGGGGCAGGCGATCCGTCAATGCGGATCGCCTGCATCCAGCGTTTTTTACCAGGGTTTATCCTGTTCATCCTCGGAGGATTCTTCTCCGGATATGCTGCGTCTCATCGAGGTGTCAGACTCAATGTTCTGCAGTTTGTAGAAGTCCATAACCCCCAAATTGCCTTCGCGGAGCGCCTGCGCCATAGCGCGGGGAACTTCGGCCTTTGCTTCCATAACCTTTGCGCTCATTTCCTGGACGCGCGCTTTCATTTCCTGTTCCCTTGCCACGGCTGTTGCGCGCCGGCCTTCTGCTTCGGCCTGTCGCATCTTCTTATCTGCTTCGGCCCGGTCGGTTTCCAGCAGGGCTCCGACATTGGCGGCGTCTCTCATTCCGGCAACGCTTATATCGGCAATATCGATGGACACGATCTCGAAGCCGGTTTGTGAGTCAAGTCCGCTGTCAAGCACACGTTTACTGATGTGATCAGGGTTTTCGAGTACGTCTTTGTATGTTTTTGCCGAACCTATGGCGCTCACAATACCTTCGCCGACGCGCGCGACTACGGTGTTTTCCCATGCGCCTCCTACAAGCCTTTCGATATTGGCTCGCACTGTTACCCTCGCCTTTACAAGCAGCCTGATGCCGTCCTTGGCGACCGCGTCGAGCATGCCGGTGGAAGTCTTTCCGGGTTCAGGGCAATCGATCACTTTCGGGTTGACGCTGGTTCTGACGGCCTCAAGCACGTCCCGGCCGGCCAGATCAATGGCTGTGGCCTGCTTGAAAGTCAGCGCAATGTTGGCCTTGTCGGCCGCAATCAGAGCCGAGACAACGTTTATTACGTCGCCGCCGGCAAGGTAATGGGCTTCGAGGAGATCGCTGGAAACTTCCAGCCCGGCCTTTATAACTCGTATTCGCGCATCGACAATCAGGGACGGGGGCACAGTCCGCAGTTTCATGCCGATAAGGGAAAAGATTGACACGCTTGCCCCGGATGACAGGGCTCTTATCCAGACTTTCAGGAAATAGAAAAAGAGGCCCAGCATAACAAGGGCGAATATTGCAAGGAGCGCAAAAACAATTAGCAGGAGTGGTGACATGGCAGTTTCCTTTCTGTGTTAGTTTTCCGATTGAACTCTGGTCACTATAACCCGATTGGATTGTGTGTCCAGAACTCTTATTGTCTCGTTTCTGTCAATCATCTCGCCCTGGGTCACGACATCAATCCTTTTGCCGTCTATCAACGCGAATCCGCCGGGATGCAGATCTGACATGGCAGTGCCCTCTTTCCCGATGAGCTTATCAAGGCCGTCTTCCGTTCCGCGATAATCTTTCAGACTGTCGGAGATAAACATTTTTTTCCCGATGAAGGTTTTTGGAAAATATTTGCTCCAGGCATAAATGGCCAGGGCTGTAAGAGCTATGATACCCAGGGTAATATAGCTTGCAATAGTAGTGTCAAAAGCCATAAACGCTATAACGATAGCGCCGATCAGTGAAAAGCCCCCAATTGTCCCCAGGAAACCGCCAGGAACGAAAATCTCTGCTCCGACGAATATCAGGCCGCCCAATAACAATAAAAAAAATATTTGATCCAGCGCTTCCATCTTTTTGTAACCATGCCTCCATCACTTTGACCTTGGCGGTCTCTTGTTAA
>CAYSRM010000145.1:0-4463 GCA_964433435.1 uncultured Victivallales bacterium | reverse complement strand
AATCCCCAATGACGCAGCCGCCAGGCTGCCAATGACACGGCCGAAGGCCGTAAATGACTCGCCCACAGGGCGAAAATGACGCGAGCAAAGCGAGCCACTGACTCAGCCGAAGGCTGAAAATGACCCGCCCGGCGAGCAGACGCTGATTGCATAAGTCAATCTATCCGTGGTATCCTCACAAAGTAGTTCCTGGCTCGGAAGGGAATTTCAATCTTCAGTCACCACAATACGGAAGGAGCAAAAAATATATGAAGCAGGCACTGGTATGCGGAGCAGGCGGTTTTATTGGCGGGCACCTGGTTAAACGTCTGAAACAAGAAGGCTTCTGGGTTCGCGGAGTCGATATCAAGAAACATGAGTTCGCCGAAACCCGGGCCGACGATTTCGTGCTCGGCGATCTTAGAAACCCGGATGTGGTTCAGAGTGTGGTCGAGGAGGATATGGACGAGGTTTACCAGCTTGCAGCCGATATGGGTGGAGCGGGCTTCGTGTTCACCGGTGAGCACGACTCTGAAATCATGCATAACTCGGCCATGATCAATCTCAATATGGTCGAAGAAGCTAAAAAGAAGGGTGTTAAAAAAATATTCTACTCTTCTTCGGCATGTATATACCCGGAGCGAAACCAGATGAATACCGACAACCCAGTCTGTTCCGAAGACACCGCATATCCTGCCGCCCCGGATAGCGAATATGGCTGGGAAAAACTTTTCAGTGAACGCATATACGCTGCTTATGAACGCAATCACGATCTGGAAGTCCATATCGCGCGTTTCCACAACATTTTCGGCCCGGAAGGCACATGGACCGGCGGCCGCGAGAAAGCTCCTGCCGCCATGTGCCGCAAGGTAGCCGAAACGCCGGACGGCGGCGAAATCGAGATGTGGGGAGACGGTGAACAAACCAGGTCGTTCCTGTATATCGACGAATGCCTCGAAGGTGTGCGCAGGCTGATGAATTCCGATTTCATGGGGCCGGTAAACATAGGCTCCGAAGAAATGATCTCCATAAACGGGCTGGTAGAAATGGTCATGGACATCGCCGGCAGGAAGGTCAACATCAAGCATATCGAAGGACCACTCGGCGTCCGCGGCCGGAATTCCGACAATCGGCTTATCAAGGAAAAACTCGGATGGGAGCCCCAGGCCCCGCTCCGCGACGGAATGGAAAAAACCTACGCCTGGATCGCCAACCAGGTCGCAAAAAACCGATAGCTGTAAACTACTGGCTCGCGCAGAGGGGAGAGGCTGACAGAGAAGCGGCAGAAAATACACTTTGATTGCTCATCCTGTATTTTATCCGTGCAATTCGTGGTATCGGCGGGTAAATTACCCTTCATCTGGGACGATCTGAAAAGGAAAGAATATGAAACTTTCTATTGCAACCCCGTCGTATAATGGCGGCAGGTATTTTGAACAAACCATAAAGAGCGTACTCGACCAGCAGACCTCTATGCACGTTCAGTATGTAGTAATGGACGGCGAATCCACCGATAACACCCTGGACTTGCTCAAGAAGTACGACGATAAGATCACCTGGCGCAGCGAACCGGACGAATACCACTCCCACGCTCTTAACAAAGCTTTCGAACTCTGTGACGGTGACATAGTCGGTTGGATCAATACCGACGATTACTACGAGCCCGGCGCTTTTGAACGCGTACGCAAAACATTTGAAGCTAACCCGGACGCTAAATGGGTGGCGGGTTATTACAGGATGGTAGACGAAAAAGGAAATGAAATAAGAAAACTTCAGGCAAAATACAAACACTGGCTCATCCGCCATTATTCATATCCTCTACTCGTGGCGGAAAACGTTTTCGCGCAACCCAGCACTTTCTACCGTCGCGAAGCATTGGAGAAATGCCTCCCCTTGGACTACACGAGCCCAAACCGCCCGGCTTTTGACTACAAGCTATGGCTGGACCTGGGCAATCTCGGGCGGCCTGCAATAATCAAGGAAGTTCTCTCAAACTTCCGCTATCTCCCCGACTCTGTTACCGGCGCACAGACAGCGGCCCTTTTCAAAGGCGAACTCAACTATGCAAGACAGGAAAAGGCAAACCATCCTTTTGCCGTAATGCTGCATCACGTGAACTGGCTGAAGATCCGCCTTCTGTATTCGTGGTGGAATTGGTAGCGCACCAACACTTGTGTAACTCCGCACCCGGATTCGGAAACATTAGCGTTTCATATGGCAAAGGGGGACGTACCACGGAGACACTGAGGCACGGAGAAGAGGTCGCGTGAATTCGTGCGGACCCGAATTCACACGACGGTGGTAGTGAGAGAAAGATGAGAGCATGAGACAAGGCTCCGAGTCTCAGTGCCTCCGTGGTAAGCTTTCTTCTGCAGTAGAAAAATATCGAATACAGGTTTGACCCAAAATGCCGAAAAAGTTAGTAAGTGCGACTGTCCCCGGCCCTGTATCAGGGCTTAGGGCTTATGGGATGGTAGTGAAACAAAAATGAAAATTCTCCACGTCGGAATTGCCTACTACCCCGCCACTGCTTTCGGCGGCCCAGTTCGGTCGCTGATGAACATGTGCCACGGTCTCACTGAGCTTGGTCACTCCTGCGATGTATGTGTTACAGATTGCGATGGCGTACGCAACATCGAAGTTCCATTGAGCGAACCGGTAGAACGGGAAGAATGTACCGTCCGCTATTTTCATTCACCGCGATGGCTTTTCTATGGTTACAGTCCGGACATGAAGAAATGGCTACAGGCCAGTGTGGCCAACTATGATATTGTACATATAAGCGGCATTTGGAATTTTCCAGAAAGATATGCTGCGGCTGCTTGTCGCAAGCATAATGTCCCGTATATTATCAGCCCACGCGGAAGTGCGGATATTCGCCTGGTAAAAGAGCGCTTGGCCCTAGCCAAATGGCTTTATGTTCTGGCTTTCGACAAGCGCAATCTCGCGGCTGCAAACGCGATACATTACACAACCCCTGCAGAAGAGGAGCGGTCAATACTTAAAAAGGTAAATAAGAGCCATTTCATTGTTCCTAATGCTGTAGACATGGAAACCATCGGTGAATATGATGCGAACCAGGTCAGCCCCGCAATAAGAGACCTGGCAAAAAACCGCTACATTCTTTTCCTGGGCCGGATAACCTGGAAGAAACAGGTTCATGTCCTTGTGGAAGCATTTGAGACAATGGCCAGGAAGCACCCTGAATTGCACCTTGTAGTCGGGGGTCCCGACGACGAGGGCCTTGGCCGCAGAGCTTTCGAAGGTGTAAAGGACGAGTCCCTGAAGCATCGAATTCACTTCATCGGCGTAGTTGAAGGTAACGACATCAAAGCGTTGTATGCGAATGCTGAACTATTCGTATTGCCGTCTCTATCAGAAAATTTCGGCCATTCAGTGATAGAAGCATTATCCACGAAGATACCCGTCGTTTCTTCCCCCTATGTAGATGCTACGGTATTTAAAGAAGTAAGAAACCTCTGCGCAATGTGTGAACCCACCGTGGACGGGCTTGCTGACAAATTGGCTGAAGTGATTGACCATTACGGGCAATGGAAAAAGTTGGTTGAAAGAGGACCTTTGGTCGCGCAAACTCTGTTCGATTCAGCTAAGACCGCGGCAGACTTGTCGGGGAACTACGAATACGCAATAAGGAGCAAACGTGCCTGAAAGAGCCTGCCATCGGATTTGGGACCGTGTTAAAAGCGCGATTTTTCTGTCAAAGGTTTCAATTATAAGGCCGTCGGCGTTGCCGGTATACAGGCGTTATTTGAAACAGCAGGGCATGCCTGGCGTGGAATTGGACGCTTTGAATTTCCACAAAAGACGCGATCATGGAGTTTGAACGTCAAAACAGTATAGCTTAGATTACCCAATCAGCTGTCAAAGGATGGGGGCACCTCCGAAGGTCATGCAGATGGAAGCCTAAAATCCATATTTACCAACAACCGTGGGGCGGTTAGGAGGGCCGCATGACGAATTCAAAAAAGAATCTAGAGAAAGCAAACATCCTACTTAAAGGAGCCCGTCATAAGTTATCGGAGCAAACCTACGGGACCGCTCTCCCAAATGATTATATGGATAACTATTGGCGCCGGATAGTCCACCAACTGTCAGTCGAGATCACTCTTGCGGAGAGAATAAACCATGAAAGATTGACTTTTTTGTCAATTGGAGCTTGGCCAGGATTGACTGCCTTGGGCATGAAATCTCTTGGCTTTCGTGTGATCGCTCTGGATCATCCTTCCGTAATGACCAAAACCATGATGGCCTGGTACGAGAAGCATGGAATTGTTGCTGTTCAGCACGATATGATAGACTCGAAGCGAATCACCGAATTGATCGAGTTTCCTGTTGATATCGTTGAGTGTTGCGAATGCATTGAACACTGGGCCTTTAACCCGAATATCTCACAAATCTAAAGAAAAAAGGTGACACTCCCAGCATAAGCTGCTATGGTGTAGTTAGTTACAAAACATCATATA
>CAYSRM010000144.1:2731-4482 GCA_964433435.1 uncultured Victivallales bacterium | reverse complement strand
CCGCCTTTTTCAAGGTCGTCCAAGGTCTTCATGGCCAGATGGCGTTCCCCTTCCAGCGCCGCGAATTCTGCGCGCAGACGCATTGCGAGGAACACGGGATGCTGTTTCATGACACGGTGCACCACGCTGGTTCCGGAATATCTTCTTGACGGTTCCCATCTCTGGTACATCAGCGGGTTGTCGCCATTAACCGCATATCCGAAAGTCGACTGGATGAAGCCCAGTGAGTAATACTTCTCTGCAGCAGTCAGGTTTGCAAGGATAGCCTTGTCAGTATTGCTCAAGGTGTATTGGCCTATGTTTCCGTAGGGATATGCAACGAAGGGAACGTCCCTTGCGCCAAGATTGTTGTCCAGGCGTTCTCTGCTGATTTTGTATGTGTTGTCAACACGCTCGAGGTACTGATCCAGAGACTCAAGGGTCTTTGTTTCCGGGTTCCATTCCCTGTTTACAATTGCCGGCGCTGAAAGGCCTTCCGGGCTGATCCGGCAGAATCTCTGGCCGCGCTCGAGATGGCTGCCGAACATCCAGCGGCCCTTTTTCTCTTCTTCCTTCAGCATCTCCCAGGAGGCTACAAGCGGTTGCTCTTCTTCGGTGCGTCCGGTCATGATGTGATTTGCCAGGGTGATGCCGAGTTGTTCCGCCACAGAACTTCCGAGTCTGACAGCGTTTCTGCGGCCGTCGTCAAAAGTAACCGAGACAATTCGGGGGATGCGAGTGGACCTGCGCCAGCCGTATCCTATTGCGCCGCTCATTGTCCTGCTGAGCTGTGCCGGCGTTACAAACTGAAAGCCCGCCTCTTTCAATGCAAAGAGGTGCTCCCTGAAGCGGCTTACCGGAAGGGTTGAGCTCCATTTACTGGGAGACAAAGTATGATAAAGCAAAACCGCAGCGCATCCGCTTCGTCCGGCTGTTTCAAGCCTTTCAAGCGCCTTGTATGCTCTGTCGTATCTTTCCTTGCCGCTTTCCAGACGCGCTTCATAGTAGTTGAGATACGGATCAATGGGATTGAAGGCGCGCATGGCCTCAAGATGACGGGCAGCGAGTCTATAGTCGTGCATAACCATGTATACTTCGAATAGCCCTCTGTGAGCCCTGTAATTGTCAGGGTTGAACCTTTCGAGGATTGCAAGGTACTCTTGTTCTGAGGCCTTGTACTGGCCGTCAAGCATCAACAGATCGGCATACGTAAGCTGCATATCGGCATAATATTCGGTTAACTCTCCGAGTTCCGCTGCTGTGTCAATTATCTCGAGTACGAGTTTCAGGGCCTCGTCAAGCGGATGCTTGAAGGGGTCCTGGTCGTAAAGATACTGGTACAACCTGAGCAGACGGATTCTTGCCTGTTGTCTTTCGGGTCCCTCGTCAAGCTGTCTTATGGCTTTTTTGAGCCACGGCACGGCTTCGGCTTTGTTATCGCCGTATTCGTGAATGTTCGCCATCATCAGCATACCCTGGGCCCGCACTGATTCATCTTCCTGTTCAATCAGATCTTCCGCGGCTTTACGGGCGTCTTCGGGCGAATCGGACAAAAGCCTGGCCCAAGCCATACGGGTTTTCTGTTCAGGGTTTTTCTTCTCGACCTGTTCCCAGTTTTTCAGCGCCTGAGAGAATTGGCCCAGATTCTGCAATGATCTTGCCAGCTCGATCTTCACTTCCTGTTCCCTGAAGTCATAATCCAGGAGGTTTTGCAGTTCCTTCACTGCTTCACTGTCTTTTCCCTGCCAGCGCAGCACCTTGGCCCTGTTGAA
>CAYSRM010000144.1:0-2631 GCA_964433435.1 uncultured Victivallales bacterium | reverse complement strand
GGGATCGCATTTGAGTAATTTTCGTTGTGAAAGCTATGCAGCGCATTGGACAGAGTAACCTCTCCGGTCTCGTGTTCGGGGGTTTGCTCAATTATTTTCGGAGCGGCGTTCGTGGCCGCCGCCCATGTCCGGCAAGTGATAAACAATGCGGTGACAATTATCTTCAGAATGGAAACAGAACTGAAATTACCCACGGGTTGCACCTTGTACAGTCTTAATTTACCGAAGGATAGCCTGTACGGGCGACATATCCTGCGGTATTTCAATCAATGTTAAAAATGTTGCGGAACTTTTCAACCTTAAATACCTGAGTTTTTCTCGTTATACAAGTCAAAACAGAACCCCATGGTTTTTTCCATGGCGGTGGGTCCGGCGGGACCATCCGGAATCCGGTTTGCATTTTTCAACCAACGGGTATTATAGTGTCTGGCCGATTGAATGTTGTGGAAGGAGAAGATATTTTGCAGATAAAACCGTTTCGAGCGTTAAGACCGCCAAAAGAGTTGGCATCCGAAGTGAGCTGTCCGCCGTATGATGTTGTCAGCATTGAGGAAGCCAGGCGCATTGTGGAGGATTGTCCTCGAAGTTTTATGAAAGTTGTCCGCCCGGAGGCGGCCCCGGGGTCTATAAGCGATCCTCATTCTGATGAGGCATACCGCGCATCGGCTGCGAATTTGAAGGACATGATCGAGCAGGGACATCTGACGCGTGAGAACGAGCCCGCAATCTATGTCTACTCACAGGCCATGGGCGCGCATACTCAGACCGGGGTGGTAACCTGTTGCCATGTGAATGATTATAGAAGCAATGTAATCAGAAAACACGAGCGTACCCGCAGGGAGAAGGAAGACGATAGAGCCAGGCATATTCAGGCGCTTAATGCGAATTCGGGGCCTGTTTTCCTTACTTACCGAGATAATTCGGGGTTGATTGTGTCTGTTGAAGAAGCGAAAGACCGTTTCCCGCTTTGCTGCTTTACCGCGCCTGATGGCGTGGAGCACAAACTCTGGAAAGTCAAGCAGCCCGAAGACATAGTAGCTGTTTTCCGTGATATTCCGGCGGCATACATAGCCGATGGACATCATCGCGCTGCAGCGGCCGCCCGCAATGCCGGGTTGCAGCAGGGTAGCGGCGGTGAAGAATACAACTGGTTTATGGCGGTTTTGTTTCCGGCCGGCCAGCTCAAAGTTCTTCCGTACAACCGTTGCATCAAGCACCTTGGCGCCTTGAGCAGGGAGCAGTTCATAGAAAAGGTGAAGGAGAAATTCGATCTGCGCGAAAATTCCGGTCCGCAGACTGACCCGGATTCGGGCATGAAAATGTATGCTGGCGAAGGGTGGCATGAGCTTATTCCGAAGGAAGGCGCAGCCCCGGCTTCCGGCGATCCGCTATCTTCTCTCGACGCCAGTGTGCTTCAAAGGCAGATATTGGAACCTGTTCTCAATATTGGCGACCCGCGCACAGATGATAGGCTGGTATTTGAAGGCGGCGACAACAGCCCCCGGAAGATGGCCCGAATGGTTGATAGCGGGAAAGCGGCAGTGGCTTTTTCTCTTCATCCTGTGCGTGTTGAACAAGTGATGGATGTGTCCGATGCCGGGGGAATCATGCCGCCGAAAAGCACATGGTTTGAACCGAAACTTCGTTCGGGATTGTTTGTGCATACTTTTGATTGAATCTGGATTCTTTATTTGAGAGCAGTACCTCCCGGCCCCCCCGGAGAGAACAGAGCGCGGATAACACCTATAGATATCAGCAAGACAATTACTTTTGTCTATCTGCGCATCTTTCTTCCTGTAAGCGTGTTGTCCCGTTGCTGTCTTTTACAAGCACGAAATAGTCATGTTTCTTTCTGTTTTTCTTATAGGCTATATATTCAAGTTTTTCGGGCTCGATATTCAATATCTGGAACAATTGCATCTGTTCGCCGCTGCAGCGCATGTAGGGCTTGCGGTTTAGCGGATAGAATTTTGGTCCGCTAACAGAAGTTATATAAATTGTTCCTGATTCAGATTCCGATGCTTCCCTGCCGTGTGAGATATCCGGCTCATGTTTCATGAACCCGGTCCGTGAATAAGTATGGTCGTGTCCGGCAAAAACAAGGTCGACTTTTCTCTTGTCAAAAACAGGCTGCCAGTGTTTACGCAGGCGCGCGTTATCGCGTCCGCCTGTCGAGGAATAGAGCGGATAATGCATAGCGACTATTGTCCAGTTGTTCGTATTGTCTTTAAGGACATTGTCCAACCATTTTGCCTGCTGTTCAATTCCTTCCATGGAGTTCATGGCTACGATCCTGACTCCGTTGCAGTCAAAATAATATGCGGTCTCATGGAGGTTGGTCGGCCCGTTTTCAGGCAAAGTGAAACCTGCCCTCCAGAAAGGAGTTAATGAGCGCCCGTATTCGTGGTTTCCGGGCAGAGGAGCGATAGGAATTCTGCGAACCACGGAATCTGAGGCAGTGTGCCATTCCGCCCACTGCTGATCCCATGAACCGAGGTTGACCAGGTCGCCGACTTGCAGGATGAAAGCCGCGTCCGGGCAAGTATCGTATGCTTTATCAATGACTTCTCTGCACCTTTCGACAAGCTGGTTTTGAAGATCGCCAAAATATATGAACGAAAAAGAGCCGGA
>CAYSRM010000143.1:2950-4495 GCA_964433435.1 uncultured Victivallales bacterium | reverse complement strand
AACCTTCAAGTGAAGTTTATGAAGAAGATTTTCTATACGATCTCGAAACCGATCCTCATGAACGGAACAACCTGGTTGCCGATCCTGGCTATAAACAGATCAGGAAAGATCTTTCCATTCGCCTTAAGCAACGGATGATTGAGGCAAATGAAAAAGAACCCGAGATAGTTCCGAAGAATCCCTGAACAACACAAGATTGGTCTTTGTCCCTGCTCAGAGTCCGCCAAGCCTCCCGGCAACATAGCTACACTGTTCCTCGGAATGATATGAACTTCGCACCAGCGGAGCGGAAACAACAACCTTGAACCCGCTTTCTAATCCCTTTTCCCTGTAAACCTCAAACATGCAAGGTTCCACATATCTGTCCACGGCCAGGTGCTGCTTCGTAGGCTGTAGATACTGCCCGATGTATAGAATCTCGCAGCCTGTTCCGGCAGCGTCGTTTATCAATTCATAGATTTCTTCGTCGGTCTCGCCAAGCCCGACCATGATGCCGGTTTTTGTTATCATCCCCTCTTGCGCCGACCACCTCAATATGTTCAAAGATTGTTCATAGTCGGCTTCCGGCCGCGCAACCCGGTACATTCTCCGTACAGTCTCAAGATTATGGCCGAAAACTTCGGGACGTTCCGCCGCAACAATTCGAAAGGATTCCAGACTTCCGTTAAAATCAGGCACAAGAACCTCCACCTGGATCGACGGGTTCTTCCCGCGGATACATCGAATGACATCGGCCCAGATCCGCGCGCCGCCGTCATGCAGATCATCGCGGGTAACTGAAGTAACAACAACCTCATTAAGCCCCATCTCTGAGACGGCATCGGCTACGCGCTCAGGTTCGCCCTGATCACATCCATGCGGCTTGCCCGAGCCAACATTACAGAAACGGCACGAGCGCGAACACGTATCGCCAAGAATCATCAGCGTAGCTCTGCCATGATTCCAGCATTCGCCCATGTTGGGGCACATGGCTTCTTTGCACACGGTATGAAGGTTCCCGCTATCAACAATTCCTTTGAGTCTGGAAAAATTCTCGCCAGAAGGTAATCTGACTCTCAACCACTGCGGTTTTCTCTTCATATAAGACTCTTAAAAGGAGCTGTATTCATCCGCCTCTTCTTCCGGCCCGGCAAGAGTCCTTTTATTCTTTCTTCTGAAAAGGCCCGTAAAGAAACCTCCCACACGTTTAAAAAACTTCCCCACCCTTTTCTTGATGCCGGGACTTTTCAGCTTTTCCAGCCTGTGATACCCGGCAAGAACTTCCTCCGGGGTAAAATCCTTTCGATGGACATTTTCCTCAAGTTCCATCCGTAACCTGTCAACTTCCGAATCTCGGTCGACATATTCAGCTTCGATACTGTGCCATCCAAGCTCTTTTGCGGCGGTCAGCCTTCTATACCCTGAAATAAGCTGGTTCTGACGGGTCAACACAAGGGGACTCAGTTGTCCGATCTCGCGCATACTCTTCTTTAACGAGTCTATATTGCCAAGCTCCTTGCGGATTCTGTCTTTAACCACAACTGAATCTACCGCCACCTGCATAAC
>CAYSRM010000143.1:0-2850 GCA_964433435.1 uncultured Victivallales bacterium | reverse complement strand
TAAATCCCGAAATCAAAATACCGCGACGCGTTATTATAGCAGATATCCCTGACCATATTGCCGACCATTGCCATATCGTCGGGTATGAGCCCTTTTCTCATGTCCTCGCCAAGAATATTGCAGAGGATTCTCCGGAAATACTCATGTCTGGGATAACTCAAAAATGACCTGCTGTCTGTAAGCATCCCGACAAAGCGGCTCAAAAGCCCCATCTGAGAAAGACTTTCAATCTGCCTTTCAATGCCGTCTTTCTGGTCCATAAACCACCAGCCGCTGCCGAACTGCATCTTGCCGGGCACTGAGGTATCCTGAAAGTTCCCTATCATCGTGGCAAGGACCGCATTGTCCCTCGGGTTCAAATTATAGAGGATTGTTCTCGACAACCTGCCCGCAGAATCAAGCCGATCAAGAATGCGCGACAATGGTTCGGCTATCCTCTTATCACTGATCGAGTCAAAACCGGTGTCAGGACCAAGACGGCGCGACATCCTCGTGTTGTTCTGCCTCATGGCGCCCATGTGATACTGCTGCGCCCAGCCCTTCTCGGCGTTCATCACGCAAAGTTCATAAAGCATTGCAGAAGCAAACTTTCGAGCGTCTCCGGCGGATACATTCCTACCGGATCGCAAAGCGCCAAATATTTTTTCAATCTCACCGGCGGTATATTGATCGGCGCACGGGGCCTCCATCCCGTGATCAGACAGGCGACAGCCGTTTTCGTGAAAATAGTCATGCCTTTTTCCCAGCGCGTCAAGGTAGGCGTCAAACGTTGCAATATCAATGTTCGCGGATTTTTCAAGCTCTTTGAGCCAGGCTACAAAGGCCGCGGGATTGCCAACGGCCATAGCCTTGTCAGGCCGCCAGGCGGGCAGAACCACCACGTCAAAAGATTCATCATCTGCTATACTCCTGTGATATGCCAGATCGTCAGTCGGATTATCAGTGGTGCAGACAGCTACAACATTCGACTGCTTCATCAACCCGCGGGCGCAGAAATTTTCATCAGCCAGCCGTTCGTTGCAGGCATTCCATATCTTTTCCTCGGTGGCTGGAGAAATAAGATCGTCAACCCCGAAATAACGCTTAAGTTCAAGATGCGTCCAGTGATACAAGGGATTACGCAGAAGATAAGGCACAGTCTGCGCCCACCTGCTGAACTTTTCCCTGTCAGAAACGTTACCGGTTATATAATCTTCGTCTATCCCGTTGCTGCGCATCGCGCGCCACTTGTAGTGATCACCATAAAGCCAGATCTGAGAAATATTCTCCCACCGCTTATTCTCAGCTATTTCTGAAGATTTCAGATGACAATGGTAATCAATTATGGGCATATCTTCGGCATATTCATGATAAAGCTCCTGGGCCTTATCGCTCATAAGAAGGAAATCATCGCTTATAAAACTCATCTCACACCTTCCTTTTTCGCGCTGCTTCGAGTGATATTCAGCTTCTCAATCTGATTCCAAGCCGAACAACGGAACCATGTGCCTGTCAAAAATGTTTTGCGTCACATTACGCGCAATGCTCTCTTCACACTCATCAAGAGCGTCAAGATAATCCTTCCCCATCTCGGCGGCCACTTTATATGCCACATGCAGCAACTGGCGAAAATCAGGATTGTAGTCCTTGCAATCCTGATCATGCCTTAACGCCCTTGCAAAATCCTTGCCGTTCCAGGATCCTACATCTTCGAGGTCTGGCAGATTGGACCGGTCAATGTCAATAACCGGAGCGTACGGTATGCAAAGCTCTTCATACCTTTTCAGGCTTTGAGCGTAGATCTGTTTCGCTACCGCAAGGCCCCTTCCTTCACCCTCTGTAAGGCCGATCAATTCTTCCAGCCATGTGGTGCCGGCTGTCTTAAGATGCAGCCCGGCGTCATGCTTCCTGATCGAATTCTGCATCGTCTCGTAAATAGAGAACTTGTCGCTTCCTGAATGTACGCTTAGTTTGAGATTTTCAGGCAGACCAAACTCTTTTACAGCGTAAGAGATTACTGAAATGTCATTGTCAAACTCAGACGCAAAAACCTTGACGTCGCCAACGTAATCAACGCCTTTATTGAATCGACCGGTAAACTTCGGCGCTATCGTCTGAGCCGGAATCCCTTCTTGCGATATCGCGGCCAGAATAAAGAACATCTCAAGCGGAGTCTGAGCGACTTCAGCCTCATCCATGGAAACTTCCACGACAAAATTGTCCCTGCCTTTTCGATTCTCTATATGCCGATATATCCTCCCAGCCTCTTTTACCGCCGCAAGGAAAATTCCGGCAATCTTCCTGATTTCGTCCTCTGTTACTGAAAACTGCTTGCTGATGCCGGGTATTTCCAGATTGCCGCTGTATTTTCTGCAATACTTAACAAACCGATCAACATCTCCCCTATCCGCAGGCTGCCCGATAGATTCAGCAACGTCCAGAGTGAAAAAATCGCTTGCATTGATAAAAAGATCAACATTCTCCAAACCTATATGGTCCGCGTCTACGAAATACGCTCCATCCCACGATAATGCATCGGTAACACTATCGGCTTCGGTACGAACCGCAGCCGGCCCGGTGCCGATGATTTCATGTTCCCTCTGCGATTTGTTCCAAACCGGAACTACAGACACACCTGCCTTGCGGGCGTCTCTAAAAGCTTCAAGCTGCGCCTTGCCCTGCTTTCCAAACCTGTCGCCAACCCCAAACGTATATTTATCCAGTTTCATTTTGCCTGAACCCTTTCTAAACTCCCAGTCCAATTAAACCGCAATCATATACAGAACACAGTTTGCCTTCAATGACTTTCCTGAAGAACAATCTCTGCTGTGTAGTCACAAATGCATCAGCCTGACTTATTCAGGTTAGCCC
>CAYSRM010000142.1:2998-4516 GCA_964433435.1 uncultured Victivallales bacterium | reverse complement strand
TATTGTTCGGTCTTTGAACTTGAGCTGGTACATGGGATCAATCCTGCGCATGTCCAGGACTTTATCGGTTGACGAGCCGGCTTCATAAAAGACTTCGTCGAGAATCTTTTTCAGCATCAGAAAAGTCGGTCCGGTATCAAAAGCGTAAGCTCCGAGCTCCAGTTTAGCGTTTCTGCCGCCGACCCGGTCTTTGGCTTCTACAACTGTTACGCGCAGCCCTCGTCTGGCGAGGATCATTGCCGCGGTAAGGCCCCCCGGTCCTGCGCCCACGATTAATGCATGTTTGGTCTTCATTTTCGGCGGCATTGTCCTTTATCCCGCAGGCCTCTGTCGAGGTTGATGCTCGACTGTAAACCTGTTTATCTGCTATAAGATAAACATTAAGAGAATAAATTTCCATGATAAAAATATGATGTGATATTCGATGCTGAAAAATCTGATAAATTTCAACAACTGGGTTACAACGAGGTTTCGCAAAGTACGGGTTGCCGCTGACAACCTGCTCCTGCTTATTCCGCATTGCCTCCAGAATTCGGGATGCGACAAAAACCTTGGTTCGGATATTGAAAAATGCGCGCGTTGCGGCGCGTGCGATGTTGCAGGCGTTCTCCGGCTATGCGACCGCTATAATGTAAAATGCTCGCTGGCGGGCGGCGGGCGGCAGGCGCTTGCCACCGTCAGGCAGAAGGGCGTTAAGGCAGTAGTGGCAGTCGCTTGTGAGCGGGAACTTGTTGACGGTATCAGGGCTTGTTTTCCCAAACCTGTTTTCGCAGTCACTAATCAGCGTCCGAACGGGCCATGCAAGGACACGGTCGTGGATATAAGCAGAATAGAATTGGCATTACGCTCTCTCCTTGATGAGGAGTCGTTGCGCACAAAGGTCTTATCTCAGTAAAAAACTGTACATACGCTTTAGCGCTGAAAGCGGAACTTTATCGTTTCTCGTATATCGGTCCGGATCGATTAATGTTGACCGTTTGAGCGTGCTTTTGAAATGTGTAAAGCAATCGAATCCGGCTTTTCCGTGGTAAGAGCCCATGCCGCTATGGCCTACGCCGCCAAAAGGCAGTTTTTTATTCAGGAGGTGGCTGACTGTGTCATTGATGCAGAGTCCGCCGGAGCTTGTTTCTTCAACGATCCTTTGATGAGCGCGTTTATTTGAGGCGAACAGGTAGAGCGCCAGCGGTTTCGGGCCTGCCTGTACTGTGCGGATGGCTTCGTCCAGATTTTCGCAGGGAATAACAGGCAAAATGGGCCCGAATATCTCCTCTTGCATCAGTTTGGCGTTTCTGTTGACTTGAACCATTATGGTTGGCGAAATTTGAAGCTTGTCTCGGTTGTATTTGCCGCCTGCGTATACTGTGCCGTGCTCGAGATAGCCTACCAGCCGTTCGAAATGGGGGGTGTTTATAATTCGCTGCATGCTTTCCTGGCTCTTGCCGACATTACTGGTGTTTCCGCAGAAGTTCTCTTTCAGGTTGTTCAAGAATGATTCCATTATGTTTTTTTCAACAAGCA
>CAYSRM010000142.1:0-2898 GCA_964433435.1 uncultured Victivallales bacterium | reverse complement strand
TGAACCGTAGGGTTCAGGATAAATGAATGACCGGCCAGGCCAGGCAATCAGCGGCGTTCTGCGCCTTTTTTTCCTGTTCCATCGGCGCAGGTTTCGAATGGCATAGTTGATATCGCTGAGCACAAAGCCGACTTCGGATGCATAACTTTCTGTTTCTGTTTTGCCTGTATCTTCTTCGAGCGCATCTATGATCTGTGTTTCATTCTGTTCTATGGCCGTTTTAAGGATGTTCAGCGACCTGAACCGGAAAGACAGGCTGCGGGTATGGCCTTTCCTGATGAATTCTTTTTGCCTATTAATAAGTTCTTGTGCGTTTTCCATTGTTGAACAGATCATATGTTTTTTGTTATAAGTAGCATTTAACAGAAATCTTTTTTAAAATCCAGACGAAAGAATGCCTGTGTCTGCTCAGCAAAAGAAGAATATAATTGTTATAGGATCCGGGCTTGGAGGCATATCGGCAGCAATATCCCTTGCCCAGGCCGGACATCAAGTCGAAATTTTCGAAAAAAACGAAAAGATCGGCGGGAAACTTAATTTTCTGGAGAAAGACGGGTACACATTTGATCTGGGGCCTTCTATACTTACCTTGCCCCAGAACTTCCGTCGGTTGTTTGAACGGTCCGGACGCAGGATGTCCGACTATTTCACTATTCGAACCGTCAGGCCTCACTGGCGAAATTTTTTTGAAGATGGAACTGTTCTTGATCTGCACCCGGACCCCGACGTCATGGCCAGAGAGGCCGGTAAAGTGGGGGAAAGCCCTGAACATATCAAGTCATTCCTTGAGTATTCAGCGCGTTTATATGACCTTGTTGAGCGGGGATATTTTCAGCAAGGGCTGGATACTCTGCAGGATTTCAAGCGATTTTACAACCTTTGGGATTTTCCCCGGTTTGATCTGCTCAGAAGCATGGACGGCGCTGTAAGGAAGCGCCTTGTTACTCCTTATTTTCGCGATATTTTTGATTTTTTTATCAAATATGTTGGATCCTCAGCCCTCCGATCTCCTGCTTTCATGAATTGTCTCCCGACAATTCAGTTCAGGCATGATCTCTGGTATGTGGATGGCGGGATGTATAACATTGCCAGGGGGCTGAATCGGCTGATGCAGGACCTTGGTGTCAACGTGAGCTGCAACAGCGAGGTCAGCCGGATTATAACTGATGCAAATACCGTTCAGGGAGTTGTTCTGGCTTCAGGGCGCGAGGTCAAGGCGGACGCGATCGTATGCAACATGGAATTCATTCCGGCGTGCGAGTGTCTGCTGGGCGAAGACAGCAGGCGCATAAAGAAGCTTGAAAGAAAATATGAGCCTGCATGTTCAGGGTTGGTAATCGACCTTGGCCTTGATGTTACATATCCCCGGCTTGCGCACCATAATTTTTTCTTTTCCGCTGACCAGAAGAAGCATTTTCGCAGTGTATTTGAGCAGCGCTGTCTTCCTGAAGATCCCACCCTTTACGTTGTTGCAGCAGCAAGGTCGGATCGCGGAATTGCCCCCGAAGGGTGCGATGTGCTTAAGATTCTGCCGCACATACCCTACATAGATAATAACCAGCCGATTCCCGATGCCCGGTACAGGCATCTGAAAGATGTTGTAGTTCAAAAGCTTGAGAGGATGGGCCTGACCGATCTTCGAAAGCATATTGTAACCGAGCATTTCTGGACCCCGAATGATATTTATAAGAACTACTACTCGAATCGCGGTTCGATTTACGGAGTCGTTTGCGACAGGTTCAGAAATTTTGGTTTCAAAGCTCCAAAACAAAGCGAGGCATACAGGAATCTTTTTTTTGCCGGCGGTTCTGTTAATCCAGGCGGGGGGATGCCGATGGTTGCTTTAAGCGGTCAGCAAGCTGCAGGGATGGTTTCGGATGTTCTTGCCCGGTGACCTGATGGAGTTTGGAGCCCGCAGAGATGAAGGATTAATTTTAAATGCTTGATGTTGATGTGACGGATTGTTCGGAGATTTCACTGGGGCAGGTGGCTGCAGGAGTCGGTCTGCAGGTTTGCGTCCTGGGAAGCGGAAGTTCGGGAAACTGCACTTATGTAGGGTCGTCGGCAGGGGGAATACTGATAGACGCCGGGTTGAGTTACAAGGAAACGGAACTAAGGCTGAAGGCGGCGGGCATCGTCCCGGGTATGGTTCAAGCCGTATGCGTTACTCACGAGCACGATGATCATGTCTCGAGTCTGGGTGTTATCTACAGGCGTTTGGGAGTTCCATTGTATGCCAATGCAGGCACAATTAACGCCATTGAGTCCAGGGAAAAATTTCAGGGCCTTCCGTGGAATGTTTTTACAAATGGAGCATCATTTGAGATAGGGGGTTTGCGGATAGAGCCTTTTTCGGTTCCGCACGATGCTTATGATCCGGTGGGCTTCGTGGTTGAGTCCGGAGGCGCCAGGGCCGGGGTTGTGACCGATATGGGCACTGCCACCGAGCTTATTCGAGACAGATTGAAGTCCTGTGATGTTATTGTTGTTGAGTGCAACCATGATAAAGATCTTTTGAGGGACTCTTCCCGGCCTTGGTTTTTGAAGCAGCGCATACAAGGCAGGCAGGGACATTTGTCGAACGACCAGACAGTTGAGTTTCTTTGCCAGACCGCCGGACCTCATACGCGCGCAGTATATCTTGCGCATCTGAGCTCTGATTGCAACCGTCCGGAGGCCGCTCTTGGTTATGTGAAGCAGGCATTGGTTGATGCCGGATTCAGCTCAATTAAGGTTAATTTGACTTATCCGGACAGGGTGAGCGAGGTATTTGATCTGGGTAAGCAGGGAGGGGCCTGAGAAGAGGGCGAGGCAGGCCTCGCCCGTGCGGGGTTATGTTGGTTTTGTGGTTTCGCGTTTTTTCAGTTCGCGTATGATGATGCGGGCGGCTTTTTCTTC
>CAYSRM010000141.1:3311-4570 GCA_964433435.1 uncultured Victivallales bacterium | reverse complement strand
CTTCGCCGGGCCTACGGCGTGACTAAAGAAAGGGCGCGAAATTGCATTAATTTGAAGGTAAGGGAGAGGAAGTCATTAGTTGAGAGCGGGAGAATATCCAGCATCCAGCATCCAGCATCCAGTATCCAATGATAAAGGGGAAACAGGCGCAAGCTAATGATGAATGCCTGGAAGGCCCCCTTAGGGATGGCGTATTACGTTATCAGTTCTTTGACGGGGCGGGTTGTTGCCTGCTGGGTATTAAGGTCTTTTATTTTGACCGTTCCGGCCGCAACGTCATCCGGGCCGATGTAGATGGCTTTCAATGAACTGGATTTTCCGGCTTTTTTGAAAAACCTGCCAGGTTTGTCCGGGGAAAGAGCAAGATCGACCTTTTTGCCTTCATTCCTGAAAGCTGTTGCGAGACTTATGGCGTGTGATTGCTGATCCTTGTGCATGTATCCAATGACCAGGTCTATTGCCGGTTTTTTCACTTCAATTTTACGGTCTGTCAGAAGCTCTGAGATAACGACGTCGCCAAAGCCCAGGCCTACACCGGTTATTGCGCTTCCTCCGATATCTTTGAGCAGATTATCATAGCGCCCGCCTCCAAAAAGAGCCCTGTATTCGCGGTTTGAATCAAAAGCTTCGAAGACCAGGCCGGTATAGTATGAAAGTCCCCTTACCACACTGATGTCGAAATTGATTATGTCGGCCATATTGTAGCGCTCGGCGACATCCATGAATGACAGCAATTCGTTAACGGCTGTTGAGTCGGGGCCGAGAGTTTTTTGCGCATCATCTAAATTCTCGACCGCGAACACCCCGAAAACTGAAGCAACCTGTTCGTCAGTCATGCCTGTTTCCTGAAGCTGTTGACGCAACTGTGCGTCTGGTATCTTGCCTTTTTTGTCGAGCGCCATGAATACGCTATGATGCAGTGGCGCGCTGATGCCGGCGTTTGTGAGCAGTTCTGAAACAAGCCGCCTGGTGTTAACCAGTACCTTGAAATCGGCGCTTCCAAGCCCCATCTCATTGAGGGCGCAGACCGCCGCTGCAATTACCTCTGCTTCGGCGCTTACGGATGGCTCCCCGAGGATGTCGAGATTCCACTGGTAGTGTTCTCTTTTGCGCCCCTTTGTCATGCGTTCGTACCTGAAGCACTGAGCTATAGTGGCCCATTTTACCGGAAAATCGAGGGAAGCCTGCCTGTGGGCTATCATTCTTGCAAGGGTGGGGGTCATTTCGGGCCGAAGAGCCAGTTCCCGGCCTTTTTTGTC
>CAYSRM010000141.1:0-3211 GCA_964433435.1 uncultured Victivallales bacterium | reverse complement strand
TTGCAAGGGTGGGGGTCATTTCGGGCCGAAGAGCCAGTTCCCGGCCTTTTTTGTCTTCAAAAGCGTAGATCTGTCTGACTATTTCTTCGCCCGCCTTTCGTTTCAGGAGCGGGAGATTTTCCACAACAGACGCGTCGTATGGTTCGAATACGAATGTTTTTGCGGCTGTCTGCCATGCTTTGAATATGCGGTTACGCAGCCGCATATCTTCCGGGTAGAAGTCGCGCATACCGCGGGGCGGCGCCAGTGATATTTTTTCTTCGGCCATATTGAGTCAGGCTTGAACATGGCGCTTGCACGAAGCATAGAGCCATGTTTGTTTACTGTCCCGCTTTAACTGGTTTAACTGGCGGACGGTTTGTTGCTTCCGTCGGAGTCTGTGTTGAGCTTTTTCTTGAGTTTTTTTCCGGCTTTGAATTTGACGACTTTTCTTTCCGGGATACGGACAACATTCTCGGGTTTGTTAGGATTGCGTCCTATCCTTGATTTGCGGACAATCACATCAAAGATTCCAAAGTCCCTGAATTCGACATGTTCGCCTTTTTCAAGCGCTTCGGCTATATAGTCCAGGGTTTTCTGCAGCACAGCCTGAACGTCTTCCTGAATCATTCCTGTCTCTCTTGATATCCGCACAACCAGTTCGCGTTTTGTCATGGCTTCTCCTAATTTATGTTGAATTTAAAAAAATATCTTTTTCACCGCGCAGTTTGATCAGTCTGTTCTGTGAGTCCCACTTCGTGTTTTATTAATATTTATCGAATAAATCGGAGGAGTTATCAATCTGTTTCTATGAGTTTCTGCAATAATCCACGATTTGTGCCGAAGCATTGTGCACAGGGATCAGTTCACTGTTGCCCGAGCTTCGGACAAATAGTTCCAGGCTTTGTTTCGCAAGCGAGCGTTCGCTTACTACCACGCGGAGAGGGAAGCCGATCAATTCGGTGTCGTTGAATTTAACACCCGGTCTTTCGTCCCGGTCATCGATGATTATGTCGATTCCTGCTGCCTCAAGGTCCTGACACAGTTCGTAAGCTACATCCATTGTGCGTTGGTGAGACGAGCTAAGGGGCACAATTGCAACTTGTGCCGGGGCTATTGACATAGGCCAGATAATGCCTTTCTTATCGTGGCGCTGTTCTATTACCGCCTGCAGGGTTCTTGTAACGCCGATGCCATAGCATCCCATTACAGCCGGCTGTTTCTTGCCGGATTCGTCCAGAAAACATGCTTGCAGTTTTTCGCTGTATTTTGTTCCCAGCTTAAACACGTGGCCGATTTCAATGCCTCTTCTTTCCTTCATAGGCGCGGAGCATCTCGGGCACAGATCGCCTTCGGCAGCGAGGCCAAAATCGGTATATTCGCGGATATCAGCGTCTCTTTCCAGATCCACTCCCGTCAGATGCAGTTCCGCTTTATTTGCGCCTGTGACACAGTTTTTGCGTCCCTGCAGATCAATATCCGCGTATACGGGTATTTGAATATTTACCGGTCCGGCATAACCGACAGGCGCGCCGGTCGACTTCTCAATGGTTTCGTTATCCGCGAGGGCGACATGGTCTGTCTTGAAGTGTCTTGCAATCTTGTGTTCGTTGACTTCCCGTTCCCCGCTTGTGAGGATGGCAACCGGTTTACCGTCAATAATGTAAATGAGAGTTTTTACGAGCTGTTCAACGGGACAATTGAGAAAGTTGGAAACTCCGTCTATAGTTGTCATTCCGGGTGTCTGGACAGGGCTGGGCTGCGATGGATTTTCGTCCGTTTCCGGCGGTGCGGATCGAGGAATCCTTTCAGCTCTTTCAAGGTTGGCCGCGTATGAGCAAGAGGAGCATTCTACGATGCCGTCTTCGCCGGATTCGGCCAGCACCATGAATTCGTGTGAGGATTTGCCGCCCATTGCCCCGGTTTCAGCCTCCACAACTTTTGTCTCCAGTCCGCATCTTTCGAAAATACGGCTGTAGGCGTTATACATTTTCTGGTAACTTTCTTCGGCGCCGTCCCAATCGCAATCAAAGCTGTAGGCGTCTTTCATTATGAATTCTTTTGACCGCATCAGTCCGAACCGCGGGCGGATTTCGTCCCGGAACTTGGCCTGAACCTGGTATAGATTAAGGGGCAGTTGGCGATATGACCTCAGTTCGCCGGCCATAAGCAGGGTAACAACTTCTTCGTGGGTCGGGCCGAGCACAAATTCGCGGTTTTGATGATCAAGGGAGCGGAACATTACGTCGGACATGGAATCGTATCGGTCTGTCTTATCCCATATTTCTCTTGGTTGCAGGGCCGGCATGAGTATTTCCTGGGCGCCTGCCGCGTTCATTTCCTCCCGCACTATCTGTTCGATTTTTTGAAGGGCTTTGAGGCCCAATGGAAGGAAGGTATATAGACCGCCGGTCAGGCGCCGGATGAGGCCGGCGCGAAGCATAAGCTTATGGCTTTCTATCTCCGCTTCCTGGGGCTCTTCTCTGAGAGTGGGAATAAGCGTTTGAGACCATTTCATGTATACAACTCCATATTTGTCAAAAGGTAGAGTAAATAGGATGGTGGCCGAGTTTTCAAGGTAAAAGACCTTGGGCTTGTTCAAGAGCTAACGTCTAAGAGGCTATAAAGAGGTATATTGGACAGGATTAACTGGATCAACAGGATAAAGGGAGACATTCTTTTAGAATGCCTCAGATTCGGATATGACATGATTTCTCCTCTTAACACCAACTTTTCTCTCTGCAGAATCAAGCGAAAGGCCAATGCCAATGAAACCAACATTGGCACAGGCTATGATATTGGTTTTTCCCATCTTCTTAACATCCTGTTGATCCTGTTCATCCTGTCATAAAAGTCCCCCCTTCTTTTAACAATTTCCGGTTTCTATGCTGTTGACGTGTTTGTCAGGTGTCACATCAGGACTTTATAAGCTGCCTTTAAGTGTGCCGTTTTCTGCGGAGGTAGGGCGGAAGGTTATGATATCGTTGATTTGAGCATTCCCGGTCGGAACAATTGCAGGGAGGTATTCTGATGTCCATCCTTTTGCGGATTTGCCCGGATCTGTCTTTTCCACGAGCACAGCACAGCTTTTGCCTATTAGTTTTTGGGCAAAGATCTGTCTTTTTCCTGCGCCTTTTTCCCTTAGTATTTCCACACGTCTGGATATCGTTTCACGGTCGGGGACTCCGGACATTTTTGCGGCGGCGGTTCCCGGGCGTCTGCTGTATGAAAA
>CAYSRM010000140.1:0-4602 GCA_964433435.1 uncultured Victivallales bacterium | reverse complement strand
CTATACTGGTTCATGCTAATGCCGGAATGCCTGTAAATAAAGGCGGTGTGGATGTCTTCCCTGAGACTCCTGGAGAAATGGCAGAGAACGCCGTGCCGGTGCTGGAGGCAGGGGCAAGGATAATCGGCGGATGTTGCGGCACTACTCCTGGGCACATAAGCGCGCTGAGAGCGATGCTGGACAGCCGGTAACCGCATGGTTCAGGGTTACTCTCCCCGGATGAGGACCTGATGAACCTGCTTGCCGATGGCTCCTGCAAGTTTCTCCATATAATCCGGAGAGGTACGGGCTATGTTTTCCATGGAGGAGTCGGCAAGACCAGGTTGTGGCACAAATGGTTGCAGCACATAACGCCGTGCTCCTTCAATAAGGGAAGCAATGTCCATGATTCTGTCGACTGGATGCAATGGTTCCACCACCGTTGTCCGGAACTCGTAATCGACAGGAGCGTTCATAATCAACTTAATAGATTCTGATATCCTGGCAGTGTCGGAGAAGCCTGTAATTTCCGGGTAATGTTCAAGGCTTGTCTTAATATCCATAGCCACGTAGTCAATTTTGCCGATGATTCTATTGAGCATTCCGGGCATAGCCCCGTTTGTATCAAGTTTGACACGCCAGCCGTAATTACGGAAAAAGGAAATCAGATCCGGGAGTTCCCGGCAGAGCGTCGGTTCTCCGCCGCTTATCACGGCAGCATCGACCCAGTTCTCGCGAAAAGACGAACAGGCATGGTCAAGCCCGGGCCAACTCAGGTGGCTGCTCTGTCGGCTTATCAGTTGAGCATTATGACAGAAACCGCAGCGGAAATTGCAGCCGCTAAGAAAAAAAACAGCGGCAAGCCGGCCGGGGTAATCGACCATCGAAGGTCCGTCAAGGTGGCCGTAGACCGGACTCTTGCCGGACCGAATCATGATATCGCTTCGCTCATTACCTGTGTTATCATTTGCGGGGATATCACTCCTTTGCCTCCGGAGCTGTAATCTGTCTGCAGCCCGACGTATTGATACAGGTGTGAATTTTTGCAAATGTCATCAGGTTCTCCGGGTTTTTTTCGTTGTACCGGCTTATAACAGCCGGATTCGTTGTCTACCTGTGTGACCACGAGAGCAGGTATCTGCTGAGGGTTGATGCATTCGGCGTCACAGAGACCCACAAGGCCTTCTTCGGTTTCAAGGTCAATATATTCCTTTTCAAAATCCTGCCATTGATCCTGGTCAAGAACCTTGTCCAATCTTGAATTGAGAACAGCACATTTGTCGCAGTCCTTTTTGCCGAATAATCTTACTTTGTATTTCTTCTCCATTGCTACTCTCCTGTAGGGGCCTTGACTTTCTGTTTGACCTGCTTGCCGTTAGCGGTTGCCACCATGTAATGTCCCCTGTGGCGGTCCTCCAGTTCCCCATATCTTTTTGATTTATTCCAGTTTTCTATCTTGCTGAAATATCCGACCACTCTTGTTTCGCCGAATACGTCCTGCGACCCGCAACGTGTGCATTTTTCCAGCAGGCCCCGCATCTGGTGGTAGCAATTGTTGCAGTAGGTGAATTCCGGGGAAATTGCGATCTGTGCTGTCTGTGTGCGGAAAAACACGTCTTTTATCACTTTTGCTATGGATTGTGCCGCAGGTTTCTCTTCGCCTATAAAAGCGTGGGTGATCGCGCCGGACTCGATCAGGCTATGGTACTTTGCCTGTTCCCGGATGCGTCCGATCAGCGGGGTATCGGCATCAGGGGCAAGGTGTATTGAATTGGTGTAGTAAGCAACGTCCTCGCTCTCGCCCTTCACTATATCCCTGGCCTCGTTATTGAAATAGACCAGGTCGGTTTTGGCCAGTCGGCGGGCGGCGCTTTCTGCGGGTGACTCTTCGAGTGTGAATTTCATGCCGTACTTTCTGGCGAGCTGTTTGATTTTCATGTACATGTGAGCCACGATTTTGAGCCCGAGTTGCGCAGCTTCCTTGCTTTCATGGAGCTGCTGGTCTATCAGAAAATTCACTGCATCGTTGAGGCCTATCAGCCCTACGATATATGTGCAGGTGTCGAGATCGACATAGGGCTTGCCGTCGCAGGATGTTCGGCCTATCTGCCAGAGTGGTTTGCCCGGTTCGGACATCATTTCCGCAATTTTATTTTTCTTCTCAATGTGTGCTGTGGCGACCAGTTCCATGCACTTGTCTATTTCGTTCAGGAAAGACCCCAGGATGTCTGAACTGTCTGTTCGCGCGGCCCGGTATGCGGCCTGGGGAACGTTGATGGTAACATTCTGGAATCCGCAGAACCGCATGCATTCGGGGTGTTTGAGCATTCTGTCGCTTTCAATGGTGGTGCGCAGTCTGCAACAGGCAGAAAGGGTCACTTCGTCGCGGTCGAACACGAAGTAGGTGGAACCGTTTATGGCTGCGAGTTTACATGCCTGGATGAAAAGCTTGTGTTGTTCGGGGTCTTCGAAGCTCTCACGGCTCAGATGAAAATCGCATTTTGGAAATTCGAAAACGCGTCCATGACAGTCGCCCTCCTCCCATACCTCAAGAAGAGCCTTGCAGAAAAGCTGTGTTTCGCCAGTATAGTCACCGTATGTCACTATTGCCTCGCCGGATTGCTTAAGGCTGTCCTCGGTTTCAGCGTCGGGCACTATTTCCCCGCTTTTTCCAACTATTTCCCGCATAACCAGTCGTCTTACCGTTCCTTCGTTATGATACAGATCCATAAGCGGATAGCCTGAAGGATCAACTTCTGTCCTTCTTACTTCTTCTAGAGGAACCTTTGTCCCGTCCTGTTTGCGCAGCATGTACTTTCCGCCGGGACCGATGGCCGGTACGTTCTTGAGATATCCCGGAACACCGGCATGAATGTTAAAATCGAGAAACAGGGTCTGGCCGCCGCGGGAGAAGGCGTTTTGAGCGCCGTTGTATACAAGTTCCTGGGCGATCTGTTTGTATTCTTTCCATTCCTTGTTTTCCAGCAGCGGGGCGTACATGATGTTGATATGCGCCAGGCCGAGTGCGCCGGCGTAGTTGGCTTGCATTGACGCGAGAAAGGTGTTCAGATGTCCGGTAAGCACGGACGCTGAACGTGCGGGTCTGGATTCGGTGTTTAAATTAATCAATCCCTGCAGGCCGAATTTTTTGATGTATTCAACAGAATGCGACGAGCAGTAAACTCGATGAGGATAGCCCAGGTCATGCAGGTGTATTGCGCCGGTATCATGCGCCCGCTTGACATCGGGGGAAAATATTGTGTCCAGCGCCCACTGCTTCAGAACCAGTTCAGCCAGGCCAAGGTTAACTGCTTCAGGGTTGTTGTTGACAATATTGCTGTTTTCAGTTGATTTGCTGAACATCAGTTTGTCTACAAAATCCTTTGGTACTCCGTACAATGACAGGTCACGAAGCTGCCGTTGATAGCCTCTTTCGGCAAGCTCGTTATTGACCAGCTCTCTCACCAGCGTGGTGTTGACGGTTTTCATATTATTAGTGATGACCCAGTTTTCCACTGATTTAGCCACGCTTATAGCTATTTCCGGCGAGAGTTCCGTACGTTCCATGATCTGCTTGATGATCCGTTGCCGGTTCCAGGGCAGTGTCATGTTCTCCGAAGGCGATTCAACGAGAAGAAGCGTTGCATCGGTTACATCTACTTCGGAGTGTTCCGTATGTCCTCTTACGCGGATCCGTTCCCTGGCCAGTTCGCGCTTCTTCCGGTATCGCTTATAAGTGGCTACCACCATTGTTTCTCCGCTTTCCGCCAGGAGAATTTCAACCAGGTCCTGAACGTCTTCTATTCGCGGAACTCTTTTGCCTCTAGAATCAGGATATACATAGTATTCGCTTCCGGGACGATTGAGTTGATCTATCACCCGGTTTGCCGTGCGTCTAGCTATATCTTTGCCGAGGGGCGATTCAAGGTTTTTTGACACAGCGTCGACTGCACGCTGAATGGCTTTTTCTATTTTTTCTTTGCGGAAAGGAACAATTAGTCCAGATCTTTTCTGAAAGCCATCAAGTCCATAGTTTATCGTGCGGTCGGAATTCGGTGTGTTTGCCTTGGACATGTGATGCTCCTCGCTGAATTTTTGATTCTTTAATTGGAATTCGACTCGTCTGGCTAATGTCAGAATCGAGGAGTCCATCGGTGGCGCCAGAACTTAAAAACGATGCTATGGCAGTAAGTTCTTGAGCCTGAAGCAGAAAAACCGAATTTCTCCTGTATCTCACACTCTGAGAGTAGAATTCCTTGTTCCGAAAGGAATTCTTAATACTCTCAAAACAGGCTGTCAAGTGTTTAAATACAATATATTGTGGTCGTGTTTTAAAGTCTTCAATATACGGGGGTTAGCGACTTGCAATAATCAGAAAACTTTGCAGGCGAATGACGCTGCCCTTCTTTTTCGCCCCTGCTCCCGCAGGGTTTTAGCCCGCATATCTCACAGAATTCCTGTTTCGAGCGCGGATAGCGCCACTGCGACGGCACGAATTGAAAAATCGCCAGATTGCAGGGCTATACAGCTGCTCCGACGTTTCACCAATTCGCGCCCCCGCAGCAGCTCTTTGCACGCTCTTCCGCCGGATGGCGGACAGGCTACTACGAAATCCTGTGAGAT
>CAYSRM010000139.1:0-4664 GCA_964433435.1 uncultured Victivallales bacterium | reverse complement strand
TCATCGGCTGCAACTTGTATTCCAGCTCGGCGCGAATATCCTCCTTGCTCTTCCGAAGCACATGCTTGTCGATGCCGCCCCGAATAGCAAGGCCATTGCCATACTTTCTGCGCGTTTCAACCATGTCCATGCCTGCGGCGGGCTCAAACGGATGCATGGCATTCAAACCGCTTTCAAGAAAAACATCAATAAGGGGATCCATGTTACCGTCGGAATCCTGCTCAAAAATCTCAGTACCCCGTCCGCGCACCACATCCCAGTTTCTGATGTAATACGGTTTTATAAACTCCTCAACCTGCACAGGCCCTGCAAGTGGGCCGCTCTTTCCCGCCATGTCCTCATGAACAGAAAGTTGATCTACAACGATTTCCGTTGTTACACGATCAAGTATCCGGGTAGTGGTCTCTCCTATCGTCTTCAGAATATCATGTATAAGCTCAGGTTGTTCATAGAATCCAATGCACAGCTGAGCATCACCCAAGAGTTGCCTTGGCTCGTCAAAGCCTCCCGGAATACTTATCTTTACGAGCGCGCCTTTGTCTTTGGCGGCCTTAGCTGTTTCCAACCAGTCATCGCTGAACCTTTCTTCGCTGAATTCATAAAACGGCTTGAACTTCAGCCAGTCGTCCATGTTTTTTACAGGATAATCCAAGGGCAATGCAATTGATGCCGCCTCTTTGCACAGCTTCGTCTTCCTGCCATATCCATCGGTTTCTATCCTGTACTCAGCAGTGTCCTCGATAACTTCGGGCCTAAAGGGCGATACAAGCCCAGTTTGAATACCTATGTTATGGAGTTTCACATAGTCAAATCCAAAAGCCGTCAGATTGATCTCTTCATCAGTTGCACCCTGCTCTTTCCATTCCCTGTCAAGTCCCACAAGCGGCCCGAACAATTCAACAAAAAGCGGTCGCTCCACGTTTTTGGATCTCACATAATCCACATACTGATCTCTGGCTATAAACGACATGTCCCTATCCCTTTTTTGCTACCCGTAATACTTGCATAAGAAAGATCAATCCTCAATAGCTGGCTTTTCCGTAAGACTTTCACGCATTTCCCAGTGAACATCGCCCCATTCTGAGCGGCGCAAATATCATTCCCTGTCCTCAGATTCCAGGGAGCTTCCAGATAGTTTAACCCTCTTGCCGGCATTGCACAACATGAGTGAGCGCCAAACAATAAAATTCCCCGCAATTCTTCACCTTTTGGTTTACAAAATCCCTGTCTTAAGTTACATATATATGAGCTGATTGTACGAATCGACTAATTACAGAGGAAGAATAATGTTGCCTCAGAAAAAAATAATGACCCGTCTGTCGATAGCCATCTCTCTCACTCTGACCCTTCTCTGCCACATCGCACAAGGGCAACAAGAGCGTCCACCCCCGGACCAGGCCGAGTTAACGCATATCAACAAACTGTACGACCAGGGCCGTTACGACGAGGCGCTTCTGAAATGGTCCCGCATCGCAAGCACTCATGCCGATACAAAGGAAATGCGCGAACTCAGAGACAAGCTGGTTTCAGCCATGACAGATTTCTACACCAGGCACGACGTTAACAGATCTGACATCGACCGGAAACGAATGGCACTGGAAACCTTCAAACAATCTCACATACCCTCGTCTTACGGATTAAAAAAGCTGACACCGCCTGACAAAACCACTCATGCCACCGAACCCGGCCAATTGCTCCTCGCCCTCCGCAAAAACGTGTCTATTCACCTTAAACAGGCCGATTTGTCCTCGATCATCACTGTCCTTGCCGAAGATGAGAACATCAATATTATTGCTGACAGCGGGCTGGGCAAAGGAAAGGCGCTCGATATCGAATTGGACAATGTGCCCGTCCAGGAAGTCCTTGATTATGTCTCCCGGAATTTTGATGTAAAATTTTATCTCGGTGAAAATGTCATATGGGCTACTTCTGCAGGCAAAAAAACTGCCGCCCCGCTTACGACCAGGATTTTCCATCTCAAAAAAGGTCTCCAGCACCACGGATCAAGCTGGGTTGATCAGGACAGCAAAAAACAGAAAAAGGGTAACGACGAAGAACAGGCAGTGGACATTCTTTCCAGGAAGGCTACGGAACTTGCGGGCGGATCCAGCAGTATTGAAGATATTATAGGTCGTTTCCTCCCCGCGGTCGAAGGTTCCGAGTTATTTCTAGACCGAACAACACACTCTCTATTTGTGCGTAATACGCGGGAAAACATTAAAACAATCGAAGAGATTCTGGACGCGCTGGACGTCAACCCGCCACAGGTCCTGATAGAGGCCAGATTTATAGAAGTAACAGTCTCAGATCTCAGAGAACTCGGTATCGACTGGCATCTGGACTCGGATATCGCCCTGTCCAGAAAGGGGGTTATGTATAATGGGCAATGGGAAAACGTTCCGGATACAGTAGTCTCCAAAGGAGGGTCGATAACAGCGCCAAACACACCGTACAAAGCCGTGGGCGAAGAAGGTTTTCCCGGTAATCCTCTTGAGGCTTTCGGGCCGGGACGTTCATGGATCCCTCCACTGGCAGGCCACGGTCTCAACCTGACGGTCGCAGGTATATTGACAGACCCGGAGTTTCGAGCCATCTTGCGCGCTCTTGAAATTTCAGGGACTGGCCGCACACTTTCGGTTCCCCGGGTAACAACTGTAAACAATAATCCTGCCAAGCTCAGGGACGGAAGCGATTTGCTGTATTATGAGGAATTCGAAGCCAAAGCGTTCACTCTCCTTGACAACAACGGAAACAAGTACAGTTCAAGCGCGTTGATGCCGAAAGGAAAACCTAAGCTTGCTGAGCTGGGAATCACATTGATCGCCGTCCCAAGTGTCGGAAAGGACATGACTACAATAAGCCTGCTGTTGACGCCAACCATAAGCAAGCTGGAAAACTTCCAGTTCTACACCAAGGAGAATACGACCAACGCTTTCGCTCAACTGGAAGTTAAACTCCCAACCATCACCAGAAGACAAATCCAGACTAAAGTAAACGTGGAGAGCGGACAGACCGTGGTCATGGGCGGACTGATTGAGACCGTCGAACAGGATACCGAACACTCTGTCCCCATCCTCAGCTCGATACCTTTGCTTGGTAAACTGTTTAAAAGCTCAGACGTAACTGAGATGCGCAAGAACCTTCTGATTTTTGTTACTGCAACGGTAGTTTCAAATCGCGGGGAATCGGTAATAAGCGGCGAATCGACTGACAATACGGGTCTTTCTTCGACTGAAGCCTCTGCTGACACCGGGAGGTAGCCCCATGTACCTGTATCGTGACGCAGTCGGCCTGGATGTCGGCTCTCATTCTGTCAAAGGCGTAAGAGTAAAGCGTTGCGCGGGTGTTGTGCAAATTGTGGACAGCGACTGGGCCAAGCTGCCCACGCTTCCGTCTCAGCGGCAGAAAATGCTGCAATCTTTCGTCAGCAAAAAAGGATGGAACGGAATTCCGTGCGCCGTCGCTCTGTCGGATAACAATGTTATAATAAGATCGTTATCGGTGGGAGACGAGGATCCACGATCGATCAACCGCATTGTCCAGATTGAACTTGGCCAGTTTGAGGAACTGGCACAGCACAATCCTATTACCGCGTACAAGATACAGAAAAGAGTCTACGGCAAGAGATATGCGTTGTTGGCTATCGGACGCAGCAACCTGGTTGACGCCGCGATTCAACAGGCATCCGCATCTGGGCTTGACGTCGTAGGCGCAGTTCCGGAGACGCTTGCCACTCTCAACACGATCCTGCGGCTTCCTGCCTCAGTCCGTAAATGTTTCATCAATGTCCAGACAGGATCGTCACACACCAGCATTCTGGCAGTCAGAGGCACAACCGTCCTATACACGAAACATATTTCTCTTGGTGTAAATTCGACTGATACAGCCGCCGATACCAGACAGACTGCTGCAGATTTTGATAAATGGCTCCAGACTGTTTCAGCAACGATAGACGAGTTTAGAAACCAACTTCCGGAGTCTGCAATGCAGCCGAACATTATAATTTTAAGCGGGGGAGGTGCGCTTGCTCCCAGCCTGGCCGAAAGACTGGGTGATGCCACTGAAATAAAAGTTTCAAATTATAGTCAACTGGAGGGGCATTCTTCAATAAAGCAAAGCGACCGCCTTGCAACCGCGCTGGGATGTGCGCTTATTACAGTGGGAAAAGGGCGATTGGAATTGAGCCTTCAGCCCGATCCTATGAAGGAAAGACTCGCCCTCCGCAAACAAAGGCCTTCCTGGGTGATAGCGGGCGCCGCGCTTAATCTTGCGCTTGCATTTTCCGGGGCGCTCTCGTACATGGAGGCCGAAAAGCTGGAAAATCTTCGTACAACAAGGCAAACTCAGCTTACGGCGCTCCGCTCAACGCTTTCGCAGTTGAAGAAGGCCCGCGCAGAAACTTTAAGGTTGCGAAAACAAATAGCACCTTTTGCTGCAGCAGTTCACAACGCCAGAATCAGCCGGGTTGCCATGCAGGCGCTGGCGGAAGCCAAATCACAACATGACTGGGTTACACGGATAATCGACTCCGATTTCTATTTTGAAAGCTCGCCGAAAGAAGTAAGGCGGCCGATTTACAATCCACACTCCGGTTTTCAAAGTTTTATTGTAGAAGGATATACCCCGGCGCCGAATATGTCATCAGTCCGGCAAATGATTGAAAA
>CAYSRM010000138.1:0-4684 GCA_964433435.1 uncultured Victivallales bacterium | reverse complement strand
TGTGTCGCTTAACATGGTGCGCGCAGGAGTGATTACGCATCCAGACCAGTGGAAATGGTGTGGACATGATGAACTAATAGGAAAGCGGACACGTTATACCGTCCTCTCTCCAAGCCGACTGTTAAACAGTCTTGACATTTCTTCGCTAGAGGCGTTCAGGGAGCTTTGTATCTCTGGATTAAAAAATGACATTGAGAAGGAAGAACTGAAACATGAACCTGCCTGGACAGAGTCGCTTGCGGTAAGCAATCGAGAGTTTGTGGAAAAAGCTGTGCAGACGATTATTCAACAGAAGCAGATTTGAGTATTTTCACGTTGAAGGATTCCAGAATCTATGTCAAAGAAACGGTGTCGCCTTACAGGCCGGATTCGACGCCGAAATCAGCTTGTAATACCTGAATATTAACCCGTATTATGCGTAAGATTTACAGCATCAATAAATTGCTGTGTCGAATGCACGAGGTGTTGACGAAATGTTAGCATGCGGCGGGCGGAAACGTAAGCAAAGAGACACCGTGAACGGTTACAATAATTATTACTGCAAATCCACAAGTCCGGTTTCTGTGAGGGGCATTGAAGTGTCCTTCTATGGTTTAAATGATGTGACACTCGTCATACCAAAAGGGACGAGATAACTGGGAACACAAAGAGGAACCTTCAAGTAGGAGACCCTATTATGTCTACTCCACAAACAATGCGATGGATTATGACAGCCCTGCTGGGGATGACGTTGGCGGCAAATGCGAGCGGTGCAGACACTCTCTATGTGGATCCGGGCGGCTCATCTTACGGACCGGGCACGGCGTGGTCGAATGCATTCGACACGATCCAGGGTGCGGTGGATGTGGCGCTGGAGGGCGATACGGTTTTTGTAAGCAATGGAGTTTACAGCACCGGTCAGACGGTCGCCCCCGGTCAGAGTGTTTCCAATCGGGTAACCATTGCCAAAAACATTGTCGTCTGCAGCGTGAACGGGCCCACTGAAACCGTGATTACAGGCGGAGGTGATATGGGGCCGGGGGCGATACGCTGTGCATACGTTGCGGGGGGTACCCTGGCGGGGTTCACCTTGACAGGCGGACGAACGGGATATGCATACAACTCCACTTCCGGCGGAGGACTTTATGCCCAAGAGGCCGTGATTTCCAACTGTGTCGTCGAGAACTGCGCGGCCTTCCTCTACGGAGGCGGTATCTATGCCCTGGAAAGCCTGATCAGCGATTGTATTGTTCAAAGCAATGCAACCGACATCTCAAATTTTGGATATGGAAATTTTAGCGGCGGCGGTGGCATCTATCTGCATGGCGGAGTTCTGGAGAATTCCCTGATTACAGCGAACAAAGCATCGGACGCTCGCCAGGATGCACAAAATGAGGAAGGCGAACCGGCTGGCGAAGGGGGAGGAATTTTTGCGGACGATGGGGCCGTGATTCTTGGATGCACCATTACTCACAATCAGACGGGACGGGGTAGCGATGGCCGCCCCTGGGAAGGTGGCCGAGGCACCAGCGGCGGAAATGGCGGCGGCATCCTGATGCAAAACGGCGGAATCGTGAGCAACTGCCTCGTCCATTCAAACAGTACCGGAGATGGTGGCGATGCGGTCGAGGATGATTCCGCACAGTCCTCGTATGACGGGGCAAATGGCGGTTCGGGCGGCGGCATCTATGCAACGGCAAACAGCGGAATGGTCCTGGTACTGGATTGTGTGATCTCAAACAACCTGACCGGAAACGGTGGCGCCGGGGCGAGCGTCGAGGAGGACTATAATGCATCTTCGGGCTCCGGCGGCTCCGGCGGCGGCATCATCGTTTTGAATAATGGAAGAATCGCCAACTGCCTGATCGCCGGCAATCAGACCGGAGATGGCGCCGATGGCGATACTGTCTCTGTGTGGTCCGGATCGGGTGGTTATTGCGGCGGGTTTCGCACGGACGCAGGTGTGCTCATCGAGGACTGTACAATTAACGGAAATTCGACCGGTACCGGAGGAGCGCCTGACTTTCTCCGGGGTGACATTGGAGGTGGACTTGTAGCAAGCTCCGGAAAGAACCTTGTGATCGTGAATAATGATGCCGGGGATGCCGGCGGATTGTCATGCGGGTCGGTCAGCAACTGCCTGGTGGCGGGAAACGCAGGAAAAAACGGAGGTGGCATCCGTGTCAGCAGCGGCGGGAAGGTGATTGATTGCCTGGTGAGCAATAATACCGCAAGCGCTGATGGTGGGGGCATTTACATCTATGGCAATGGCATGGTGTCCGGTGGAGTCGTGTGCGAGAATATTTCACAGAACTATGGCGGCGGTGTTTACGCATACTACGGAGAGACGGTGCTTGACGGTCTCATATTCAATAACACGGCGATGGATGGCGGAGGTATCTATCTTTTATTCACTTTCAGCGACTGCTTGGCTCATGTCTATTCCAACCGGGCCACTTCTGTGGGCGGAGGACTCTATGCCTATTACTCAACCTGCCGGGGTGTACACCTCTCCTGCAACCGGGCCGAGCGCTCCATGAATCCGGATACGGGAGGCGGGGCGCACCTCGTCTTATCTGCGTTGCACCATGCGACCATTCACAACAACTATGCCAACGCCATTGCCGCGGCAGGTCTTTCTCTTGATGCGAACTCACAAGTACTGAACAGCATTATCTGCAGTAATAGGCCCGGCGCAGACGTCGCAGGGTCTGGACTGGTGAGCAACTGCTGTGGTCCGGCGTTATCGCCTCCGGGCAATATCGCCGAATCGCCTCTCCTTCAAGGCTGGCTCCCAACCGGCGGAAAACTTCTCGAATCGTCGCCCTGCATCGACACCGCTCTGGCAAGCGGGCTGGGAGTGGATATCGAAGGGGTTCCGAGACCTCTCGACGGTAACGCCGACGGAACATGCACGTCGGACATCGGGTGCCGCGAATACATCAACGCTGCGTCCGATTCGGATAGCGACGGCATGCCGGACAGATGGGAATGGGATCATGGACTGTTCCTGACGGATGCCAGCGATGCGCTGGAGGATGTTGATGGCGATGGAGAAAACAACTTTTGCGAATATGTGGCTGACACCAACCCCACCAACCCGACCTCCTGCCTGCGCGTCATTGGCATTTCCAACGGCCCTTCTCTCCCCATCACCTTTGAGCCCGCCTCCACCGCCCGCGCCTACACCCTGCAGACCACGACCAATCTCCTCACCGGCCCGTGGGCGGACGTGTCCGGCCAGAGCCAGCGTGCCGGAGGCGGTGGCGAGGATGCAATGAACGACGATCCTGCCGTCCCAACAAGCTTTTACCGCATAAAAGTGGAACTGCCATGAGGCAGGAAAGAGTGTTGCTTCCGCGGCTATACTTCCGCGGCTAAGCCGCTCTAAGTTAATGCAATTTCACTACTTACCACGAATAATACCGTGTATTTTGACCTTAGGTGTTAATTTTTGTGCCGGAAATCGAGGTTTAAGACCTCCACCCGTTGGGCCGCAGGGTAGAACCGCGAAACGAGAAAACAGCTTAACAACCTATTCCCTTGAACCGCGGACCAAAAGGATTAGAATGCTTCAATGAGCGTGGAGGTAGAAGCAATCCTTCCTTGCCTTAACAAACGAACAACAGGAAGATATTTGAACGACAGAACCAAAACATGAAACTGAAACTTCCACAGAATTTTCAAACACTCATGTTAACGTTGGCCACAGAAAGGAATAATTGATGAATACGGATAACGCGATAAAGGGAGCCATCGGGTTCTTCATCGTCATTGTTGTCGGTTCCCTCCTGTCTTCTCTTCTCGGAGGGGCGTTCGGAGCACTCGTTGCGGTCATTTCTCCCGAGTTTGTAAAGAGTCTGTTCAGTTCGGATGCAGGAGATGCTATCGTCCGCTATTCATTAGCTGTCGGAATGATTTGGGGGCTCTTCATCGGAGCCGCTGTTTCCGGTTTTGCCTGTTTTCTAGCGGCAGTAATCAAGATATTGAGAATCCATTTCGATTTCAAAAAGAACAAAGAGGCCAACAACACATCGGAGGGTATTTGTCGCTAGCGCGCCAAAACCCTCAATGTGGGCGCTTAGTAAGATGGCTTGATCCATCCGGCCTCTTGTGCTATCTTCTTAGCATGACTTGGAGGACGTAGGCCGATGGTGCAGTATGATTTCGAGTGGGACGCGGAGAAAGCCCGGCAGAACCGGCGCAAGCATCGCGTGAGTTTCGAGCAGGGGGCCACGGTGTTTCGTGATCCAAGGGCTGCCTCCCTGTATGATAATGAGCATAGCCAGACAGAAGACAGATGGGTCACTCTGGGCGTCTCGGCCGGTGGTGGTCTCCTTGTGGTAAACCACACCTTTGAGGAGATCGACGACAGCCATGTGCGAATACGGATATTCTCGTGTCAGAAGGCTACTTCCGACCAGATACGACAGTATGGAGAGTGAATCATGAAAAGAGACTACGACTTTAGCAAAGCAGAACGTGGCAAGTTCTACCGACCGGATGCGGCTCTCAACATCCCGGTCTATCTCGACGATGAAGTTCGAGACTTCGTCAGCGTGATCGCAGAACGGAAACACTCTGACATGGCCCAGGTCGTCAACGACCTGCTCCGTTCGGATATGAGCTTGGCGAAGACGCTACGATGAGCGATCGGGATAGGGACGCCCATTTCTGAGCGCCCCTCCCACACCACCTTATTATT
>CAYSRM010000137.1:0-4725 GCA_964433435.1 uncultured Victivallales bacterium | reverse complement strand
AATGCCGAATAGGAATTCTTGGAAGCGGCCCCATAGGACTAAGCGTGCTGATGGCGGCTCTGGACCAGGGCGCGACAGAGATCTTTGTAACCGACCGGCTTGATTACCGTCTCGAAACTGCGCGGCAGATTGGCGCAGGTTGGGCCGGCAATCCGGACAAAACAGACATTGTCAAAGATATAGCATCCCGCGAACCCCTCCTCATGGACACGGTATTTGAATGCTGCGGCAAGCAGGAGGCTCTGGATCAGGCTGTCGAAATATTGAAGCCGGGCGGGAAGCTTGTCATTGTCGGCATACCTGAAGAAGAACGCGTATCCTTCTGCATAGATTCCGCAAGAAGAAAGGAACTATCCATCCAAAACGTGCGCAGGCAGAATGGATGCGTTGCCCGGGCAATAGACCTGATTGACCGCAGACAGAACGATGCCAGTTTAATTATTACACACCGGTATGGTCTGAAAGATACAAAAAAAGCGTTTGATCTTGTCAAAAACTACGAGGACGGGGTTGTTAAAGCCGTGATCAGTCCGTTGTCATAAGAGACGATGTACGGTTGAAAGGGGTACAGGCGGACTCGATTCGAGTATCTTCATGCTCGCAGCGTTAGTTCTCGCTTATTTCGGGTCCCGGGCTTACTTCTGTAGAAACCTGCGCGAGGGAAAGGACGCGAGAACCAGGGCGGAAACGGCAATGAACATGCCAACGGTCCACTTATAAGTTCTCTCCTGTTGCTGGAGAGTCGCCCTTTCTTTGTTATCCTTCGGGAGTTTCTCCGGCGGGGTCTGCTCTATTCGCGGAATGATAATCGCTATAAGAACCACAGCGGCAATAAGGATTACGGCTATCTGGAGCATGAAGCCGTCTGAGTTAAGCGACTTATCCAGCCTGAAGAAATCGGTATACTGGTGGGCTGCGGCCATGGCAGCCCAGACAACACCCAAGATGATGGCGATTATGCCAACTCCAAAAAAGCCGGCTTTGTACATCACCCAGAAAGAATAATCGTAAGGGGGCTTTGTAAGCAAAGCAACAATCAGCCCGATGAAGGCTGCCGCAGCGCCTCCTATCTGAAATTTTCTAAGTTGTTTATCTGTAAAACCTGCCATAGATAAAGCTTAACCTCATGTTGTCTTTTTAATGTCGTACTCTCCTGAACAGCTAAAAGCAAGATTTTTTAACCACGGATTGAGGATTGACTATCCCCATCTTTGTTCCGATCCTTGTCGTTCCCTATATCCTTGTCCCGATCTTTATCCCGATCTTTGTCGACGAAGATCGAGACAACAATGAAGAGGACGCGACTCAGGCACGGCAGGCAATCACCAGGATCCGTCTCGACACCGTTACCCTTAATACACTATTTTGCGGAACACATGAAAGCTGTGCTCTTTCTTATTGGATTGTTGCTCATTCCACTGTGTGTGGCAACCACAACAACGCTGGTCTCGCTGGTTGAATCCATACGGCCTGCGTCCTCGGCGCTCATACCGCCTTCGGCCTGGGCGCTATCGGGAGGGTTCGCATTATGGCTGATAATTTTTTTCTGTCTTACCCGACCGGTGCGGAGTTATGTGCTGGCCCATGAACTTACCCACGCTCTCTGGGCAACTCTCAGCGGCATAGAAGTTCACGGTATGCAGATAAAAAGAGAAAGAGGCAGCGTAGTCCTGGCAAAGACTAACTTCCTCGTCACGCTTGCCCCTTATTTTTTTCCTTTATATACTATACTGGTCATCGGCATTTACTATCTTCTGGGCGTGTTTTATGACGTTCAGAAATTCTCGTTGATCTGGCTCGGGCTCATAGGTCTGACATGGGGCTTTCATTTCAGCTTCACAATTGTAACTCTCATGCAACACCAGACGGACATACACGAGTATGGCAGGTTTTTCTCATATTCCATTATCTATCTCTTCAATATTGTCGGTATTATTCTCTGGGTTGTGATAGTTTCGGAGCCGAAGCTGGAAGAAATGGTAACAATTTTGCGGTTGGAAATATTGCGAGTATATCAAGAAGTTTACGCAGTATGCGCGAATCTGGCCGGAGGGGTAAAAGAGACAGTCAAAACTATTTCCGGCGATAAACTGCAATAAGACTGCACATTCGCTCGTTGAACTTACAGGGAAAGCATGACCATAAGCGATCAGGATCTTGTTACACGCTACCGAAACGGGGACGTATCAGCGCTGGAAGAGCTGATAAAGAGATATGGGGATTCGATTTTCGGCTTTATATCAGGCATGACCGGCAACCGACACGAGGCGCAGGAAATTTTCCAGGACACCTGGCTGAAAGCAATACGGAAGCTGAACAAGTACAAGCACAAAAATTTTAAAGGATGGATCACGAGAATGGCGCGAAACATCATTATAGACCGCTCGAGAAAGCACAAAGCGTTGCTTTTGCTCGACAAGGCAGACCTGAACGGAGCAACTGGAGTGGAAAAACTCGCCTCGAAGATCAAGTCTCCCGCAGAAAATGCTGCAAACCGGCAAATGGCGGAGCTTGCAAATCAGGCTCTTATGACCCTGCCCCCTGCCCAGAGAGAAGTATTTCTGATGAGAGTTCAACAGGACATGCCCTTTAAGGAAATAGCGCAAATACAGAAAGTTTCCATCAATACTGCGCTGGCTCGAATGCAGTATGCCGTTAAAAAATTGAGAAAAGAGCTCTTTGAGCCTATACAGGAGTTAACCTGATCTATTCATGAAAAAAGCCAAGCAGATTGTAAGTTGTTCGGAGGCAGCGCTATGTGTTTACAGCGTCGATCGGAGTTTTTAACATGTTTGGCATGATTTACACGGAATGGGGATTGCTTGGCTTTTTTCACCAGAGGCGCACAAAATGATAACCTGCGAAGAAGCACAGAAACGCATGCTGCTGAAGGCCTCCGGCGAACTTGACGCTGAAAAAGGCATGGTTCTCGGCGAACACATCTGTTCGTGCGCCCACTGCGCGGATTATCATCAAGCTGAAAAAGCAGTGGCAACAGCCGTTCGGGAGGCAATGCGCGAGCAGCGCCCTGGCCGCGCAACCGTGCAAGCTATCCTGCACAACGCCCAGCAACAGAGGACAAGAAGATTTCCCGGTTTCTTCATGTATCCGGTTGCCGCAGCAGCGGCCCTGCTGATTCTTGCAGCGGGAGTGTGGATCGGGCTACGGGACTCGAACGGTTTGAGCGAGGCCGAGAAAATGCACACGATAATAAGCCTGATCGCCGAAAACCCGATCGAGCCCTTGTCAAAATCAGCAGAAGACACAAAACACCATATTGAGCAGCTTGCCGGACATCTTTTGTCGGTTGAAGGGCTCGACTGGGAACAGGAGGCTACTGACCGGCTGTTTCAGGATTTACTCGATGAGCCTGATCCCACAAGTCTTCTATGGAATAATAATCCCTTTTCTCTTCAGAAAAAATGTGGATAACCACGTCTGCGTAATCAAGGACTATCCATCCGCTTTCGGGGCTCCCGGCCTTGCTGTAACAGTACACACCGTTAATTTTCAACTCTTTCTCAGTGTCGTTGAGCAAAGCCTTGAGATGAGGGGGACTGTTGCCGGATACAATCAGAATATAATCGGTTATGCTTGAAAGGCCGCGAACGTCGAGAATGAGGATATCCTGACCCTTTTTATCAGCGAGCAATGACCCTGCCTTCTCGGCCAGGTCACTGCCAGATAGACCCTGCCCGGTTTTCGCAACTTGTTTGTTCTCATCTTCAGTCATTTAACCCTCTTCTTTTACTGGTATAACCCGTGTTCGCCTATGTACATCTCAACTTCGCAGGGCACCAAATACTTGATGCTAAGGCCTTCAGCCACGCGGTACCTGATCTCCGAAGAAGAGATATCTATCAATCTGCCCCGGTTAACATCCTTGAGCAAGCGAATGCCGGCACTTTTGCCCAACCTGATATCACCGGGATTCACCTGTTCGAGTTCATGTCCCGGCCGCCCGAAAGTTACAAAGGTGCACATTTCAAGGAGCCGGTTCACATTTTTCCACGTGTGCAACTCCAGAAGACTGTCCGCCCCTATAACAAAAAACAACTCGGCGCCCGGCAAGTCATCTTTCAGCTCCTGCACTGTATCCACGCTGTAAGATGGCGGCCCCCTGTAAATCTCCATATTGCTGGCTTCAAGGTGTAAATCATGCTCAAGAGCCAGTCTGAGCATTCCCATTCGATGTTTCGCGGGCGCAAGGTTCAACGCGTCCTTGTGTGGCGGTTGAGCACAAGGTATCAGCAACACCCTCGATAACTCATATTTCTCGCGCGCCTGTTCTGCAAGGATAAGGTGCCCTAAATGCACCGGGTTGAAAGTCCCGCCGAGGATCCCTATTTTCTCACTGGTTCGCTGCATAGCAAAAATGTTCTGACCTTTCGTCAACAGAAACAGTTTTGTGTAAATTGAGTATTATGGCAATATGGAAATTAAGCAATTCGCATTATGGCGCCACGGTTTCAATAGAGTCGGCCATGAATGGCCGATTTACCGAGACAGGCATTCCTGCCTGTCCTCTTGTGCGTCAATGGCCATAATAGAATCGCTGTTGTCAAGTTATTATCCCTTGACTTTACCGCTTTTATCCCATAAAACACTATTTGAGGGGTGGGAAGTATGGCAAGAATTCTGATTGTAGACGACGAAGAAAACATCTGCCAGGTTTTGAGTACTCTGCTTAAAAGCCAGGGGCATGAGACTGTTGCGCTTCAAAAC
>CAYSRM010000136.1:0-4738 GCA_964433435.1 uncultured Victivallales bacterium | reverse complement strand
TAACCCGACTTATTCATGAACAATCTACTGCGAGCCCACATGTCACGACATCTAAATGACTTGTCTTGAAAGCCGACCTCGGAGTGTTATAACACGCCTGCGCCCGGCTTCCTGCGGCAATCCTTTGATCTGTTGCGCCCTGTGCATTCTCCCGGCGAAGGTTCATGAATAAGTCAGGATAATTCGGTGATAGACTTTTTTTTCGAGGCTTGACGAAATTATGGAGCAAACTGTGAAGGTATTGTTTTACACGAAAGTCATAAGCGCAGTCATGGCTGCTTCAGTAGCTGTCTGCACCCTGGTGCCCACGACCCGGACACTCATGGCTAAAGAAGAGCCGGAGACTGTTTTCATGAAAGAACCGCAGTCAGCATCGCCGATCTATTTATTTGGGAACCCGAAGCCCCAGGCCAACCAATTCGGTGTACTTGTCGCCTCTTCGCGGGCGGGTCTTACCTTTACAGACAGCGAAGCGGTTGATATCCGTGTAAAAGTTCTGAACGCTGCGGCTGTAACGCAGGTGAATTACACCTTTAGCGAAACAGAAGGCTCCTGGAAAGCCACTGGCGCCGTTAAGTTGAAAAAAGGAGAATCAGCAAAAACACTACCGGTCAACCTTCCGGGCCGCGGGCTGTATCGGCTTGAGGTCACAGCAGCTTCAGGGGGCAAAAGCGTAAAAATCCAGACATCAATCGGCGTGGTGTTTACCCCGGACAAGGCCGATCCGAAATCTCCTTGGGGCATCTTCTTTACCCCGCATATCTGGTTCAACAAGGAATTGCCTGACGCGCCGCAGGCACTGGCTCGGGGGCATCGCCTTTTGGGGGCCTCCTGGTCGCGGCTCAACTTCTGGGCCAGCAGCTACGGCAATGTGACTGTTACCACAGGCGAAAAGCCCCGGGTTACTGTCGACTACAAGGGCGGGCTCTGGAAGGAATACGCCAGGGCACTTAAAGCCGAGGGCGTCTCCATCATGGGCACAATCGCGCAGTGTCCGCGTGAGTTGTCCTCCAAGCCCGATGATGCATCGGTTAACGGGGACGCAGGGCCCACCTACAACCGAGTCAAGCCGCACGACTGGGCGCTTTGGGAAGAGCTGATGGAGAAAATGGCGAAAGATTTCCGTGACGAGATCCAGGTTTGGGAGATATGGAACGAGCCGGACATCACAAAGAAATACTGGACCGGCACGGTGGAGGACTTTGCCGAACTCGTCAAGCGCACGAGTAGGGCCCTCCGCCGCGGGAACCCCAAGGCCAAGATTGCTGCTTCCGGATTCACAACCGGGGCCGTCGGCTATGCCGATAGACTTTTCGCCCTGGGGATCGGCAAGCACATCGACATTCTTTCTTTCCATTACACGGGCAACAACCCGGGCGCCCTGAACCGCTGGCGTAACCTGCCCAAAAAATACAAACTGGACCTTCCCTTGTGGAATACCGAGGAAAAAAGCGAAGTGCCGATATGGAACATCGCGTATGGGGCCAAGCATTCCTTCAAATTCATCCACGTTAATATCGGTTACGGCGACTACCGTCCGCTGGTTGAAAAGGACCTGACACTCAGGCCTTCGGCGATCTGGTTTTCTGTGGGTGCCCACTGCATCGGGACGGCGAAATATACGAGCCATGATCGAACGAAAATTCCGGGATATGAAGTATTTTTCTTCAATCGCGGCGCCGAGGCGATTGGTGTGTTCAAGGGGCAGACCGCATCCCAATCCCGGAAACTGTTTTCCGTAAACCCCGGTAGCGTGACCTTGGACATCGAACCCTTGAAGGAGGGGAAGGAGCCGACCGTGACCGACAAGTGGGGACGCTCAAAAAAACTGAAAATCAAAAACCGCCAGGCCACACTATCGCTGAATGGTGAAATGTTCTTTATCAACGGTGCCCGCAAGCTTGGCATCAAGGAAGTTTTCGTCTCCGCAATAAAGAAAGGCATTTTTGTTTTCGAAGCCGAAAAAGGGCGCCACAGCAATGGATGGTCTGTCTCGCAGCGTGACGGTTTTTCAGAAGGCAGAATACTCAATATTTGGCAGGCTGATGATCCCGGTCCAGAAGGTTACTGGGTGGAGCTGGATTTGAAAGTACCAGAAGCTGGCAAATATGAGGTGCTTTTTGCAGGCAATTCCCTTGCGCGGCTCAAAAAACCGCGTTCGTTGTCCCCCTTTACATGGAGTTTAGGCGGCAATGAATACGAGGTTTCCGATGCCGTACCGATTCTAAAGGACATCCCCGGCGCTCCGGAGGGTGTTAGTGTCCTAGGGACGGTTCCGCTTTCTGCCGGCGACCACAAATTCCGCCTGAAGCTCACCAGCCGCAGGGAAAAATACGACAGCCACTACGCCCTCTGGTTCGACGCCGTTGCACTCAGAAAGAAGTAGATCGACGCCTTTCGTCAACCGCTGCCCCTTCCCGTCGTCTGAAGCGCAGATTTTCAACAAAGCATTGTTGACAAACACGGCATTCAATCGTATTGATCATATTGGGGTACAGGGTTGCTGGGTCATGCATACTTGTAGTGGGCGGCTAAACAAACTAACCGGGAGGAGGCTAACATGACTAATTCAGGAAGGCGGGTGCAGATCGGTTTGGCATTGCTGGCTATGGGGCTCATGCATTCTGCGCAGGCGTTCAACTTGACCACTAATGTGAATCTCAACGGTGGCGCCAATCTGACAGGCGAATCGACGCCGGGCGTTCCGGAAACGATCACAAGGCAAAGCGGGATCTACGACTGGGCCGATAAAGATGGCGCGGGAAATCCGGCCAGCGACGGCCTGGACTTTGGCGAATGGTTCTTGAAAACGGACGACGGTACGTCACTGACGCTGGATCTGAACGGAGGGAATATCGTGGGGCAGTCCGGTAAACTTGCTCTGGATACGCGAAGAGCCGACGATGAAGCGGGAAGCGTTACCCTTTACAACGTCAACACCATTGACATGGGCGGAATTAATACGGTTGGAGGTGGAAACTACAAAAGTGCCGGAAACGTAAAGATTGGACAGCCGGCAGGAACCGGCAGCGGGCCTGCTGGAAATATTCGTGTCGATTATATCTATGCGAATACGTCCTACAGCGGTTACAGTCACGGCGGAACTATTACAATGTACGGTTCGGGCGATGTCAAGATAGAATCTTCCTCCGGCACGGCTGGTGATCTTCTCACCTATGCCGTAAGGCATTGGGGCACTGCCTACAGTGCCGGCAATATCTTGATCCGTCATCAAGGGGCGTTTCGGGCGAAGAATCTGATTGCTTATACCGGGCATACGGGGCACGGCGGATACGTGGGTTTGAATGGCAATTACGGCGGGACCAATATTGCCGCGGACCATACGTGCGATATTGCCGTAATTCACACGTATGCCCAAGATAAAGGAGATAGAGGGGATCGAGGGGGGAACATATCCATCAGCAACTATGCGGGCGTGACGATTGGCACGATTTTATCGTACAGCGAGGAAACCGCGCAAGGCGGCACGGTTCGTATCGAGAATATAGCCGGCGATATCTCCTTGACGGGCACGCTCAACTTGAGCGGCGCCGATGGGGCTCAGAATGGCGACCTGATTCTTGCCACGACAGGGGCCGGAATCAGCGCGCTGGACAGCTTGGATCTTGGCAAGGTGGGCAAGGTGCAAATGAGCGCTGCTGAGGGATGGGCGGCAGGTTCGGTCACGAATGCGCTCGTCTCGTTTGACACCTCGCAAAACGGGGGCAACGGCTCTTGGGACGCGCCGTATGAAACCACGCAAACCCAGATGCAGACTCCTGAAGGGCAGCAGATCAAATATACCTACGAAGCCGGCGGACTGAACGACTATCTTGGCGGTCACGTATACCGCGTAGCGGATCTGGATGGGGTTGCCGGACAGGGCGGAGTGCTTACGCCCTATTTCAAACCGCCGCCGCAAGGCACCGTCTTGATTCTCCGATAGAGCGATTTACTACTGGGCAACGGAAAAAGGGAGGGATGATGTATGAGGTATGGTAGATTTTACCGGGGTTCAGTTGAACGCATTGTAGCGGCATGGGGCATTCTCCTTTACATCCTGGCAGCTACCGGCTGGGGTCAGCCCGCTGAGAAAATAGAGCCCGCCTTGGCTCCGGACCCGGAGGTCATGGCCATTCTGGACGGCTTGGGGGACAACAGTTCGGCGATACTTCCCGCGTTGAAGACCGTCGGGGAGTGGAACGACGTAACCGAACAGTTTAACATGCACAAGAGGGGACCGCGCGGACGGGACTATACCATTAAGGCGGTCTGGATGCCTGATCGTAAGCGCGCGTTTTTCTGCGGCGCTAACCACGGTGCTCCGCACCGTCTAAACGATGCCTGGGAGTTCGATCTACCCTCGCATACATGGGTCATGCTATTTGCCCCTGACCCGAACAGAACCAAAGGAGTAAAGGAAGTCGCGGAAGGCAAGGTTCTGGACGCGGAAGGCAAGGTTCTCAAAACCGTCAAGTACGCGCAAACCAAGAGGGGCGGTCCGGCTTTTCTCGGCCATACATGGTGGGGCCTGGCTTATGATCCAAAGATGAAGGCCGCGCTATGGATGAATGCTGCAATCGGTGGAAACGCTAAAAAATACGTGGAAAGAACTCTCGGCACTCAAGAGGGTGTGTACCAGGGTCCGCCGCTATGGGCTTTCTTTCCGCATGAACGCCGCTGGCAGCATATATTAACGCCCAAACCCTGGCCGAAACCGATCTATGCCGGCGCGATG
>CAYSRM010000135.1:1327-4749 GCA_964433435.1 uncultured Victivallales bacterium | reverse complement strand
AAGCTTGCTGCGCCTTGGAGTTGCGGCAAACCAGGCGCGTGAATAGATCAGGTTAGCCAGATTGATATGGTAGGAGAGGTATAAACATGAAAAGCATACATTACATGTTAACAGGGAAACCTGGTAACCTTGATGATTGCCTTGATTTTGCAAAGAAAAATCAGTCTTGTTCAGTATCAGTTAAATTGGAGACACATCAATCGGTTCGCGAAATATTTGTTCTTATACAATATGTCGCCAAGCTGAAGTGGAAGTGTGACGGCCAGGAAATAACACATGCAAAAGTGCTGTATGATGAAGCAAGCTGGATAAATCAGGCCACGCCGGCAGGCGCAAAGATTGCAAACCACATTCTTGAGGACATTATTGAGCGGATGAATGCAGCGGGCGTGGAAGTGAACGGCGCTTCCGGGAAGTTCAGTGCGGCTGAGTCATGCAATACCGGTTGTCTTTCTCTATTCTAGCGCGCATATCTCACGGAATTTCGTAGCTGCCTGTCCGCCATCCGGCGGAAGAGTGCGCAAGGGTCTGTACACGGGTGGCTCGGGGCGTGACAAACCTCACGCAGAAGGGTTCCCGATTTCTATTGAATTTTTCCTGATTTTGTGGGTTGATTAAAAGCTTTGGATAAGTTGTTGGGGTTAATCTTGTTTGATATATTTTTTCCGGCGCCTTCAGGAAGGCATATATGCGAGGCATCTTGCATTGTGATAACGTCCTGGCATTTGAGATATGCGGGTTAGTTGGTTAGAACTTTTACCACAACCCATGACGGAGCAAGGAGATAGAGATGAAATCGACATATGATGTTATAGTAATAGGAGGCGGTACGGCGGGGGTAACGGCAGCTATTCAAGCCGGGCGAGAGGGCGCCGATACGCTGCTGCTGGAAAAGAACGGAATGCTCGGCGGCACAATGACCATTGGGGGAATCAACTATCCAGCTCATTTTTTCGCTCATGGCCGCCAGGTGATAAGCGGCATTGGGTGGGAGCTTCTTTGCAATGTCTATGAGGAAACCGGGCAGCCGTTGCCGACACCGGGGGAAGGCGCTCGACACGTGCCGATTGACGCGGCAATTTTTGCGGCGGCGGCTGATAAGGCTGTTCTTGATGCAGGCGTCGATCTTCTTTTCCACGCCATGCCCGCTGCTGCGAGTTTTGATGATGACTTGTGGACAGTCCGGATTTGCGCGAAAAACGGATTAAAATCCTTTCAGGCCGGGACTCTTATTGACGCTACTGGCGATGGCAATGTTGTTGAATTGGCGGGCTTCGAGTTGGTTCGTCCTGAAATTGAGCAACCGGCGACGTTATCATTCAGATGTTCCGGTTATGACCCCGCGGGTCTGGATTATTCCGCTTTGAAAGCCGCGGCTGATCAAGCTATTGAGGCGGGAGAAATTCTGACTACAGACGTCGCCTGGAGCAACGATGGACCGCGAGGATTGCTGAAGAAATACGGAAATAACGCAAACCATATCCGCGCGCCTGAAGCTCATACCAGCGAAGGGCGCTCCCAGGCTGAAATTGAAGGCCGCAAAGCCCTGCTGCGCACATATCGTTTTCTTCGCAAGCAGCCGGGTCTTGAGAATTTCCGGATCGACTGGGTCTGCCCGGAAATCGGTATTCGCGAGACTGTTACTATAAAGGGAAAGAAAACCGTCACAGTGTCCGAATATGAGGCGGGGAAGATCTACGAAGACGCTGTCTGCTACGCCTTCTATCCCGTCGACGAACACCTTCATGACGGACAGGGCATTAATAAGCGAGATTTGGGAGAAAATGTTCTGCCTACAATTCCACGCGGCGCGTTGCTGCCCGCAGGCAGCCGGCGTCTGCTTGTTGCCGGCCGATGTCTTTCCAGTGATCGTGAGGCCAATTCGGCTTTGCGGGTGGAATGCCCGTGTATGGCCATGGGCCAGGCTGCAGGAGCCATGGCGGCGTTAAGCGCCCGGACAGGCATAGCCCCTGAAGATCTGCCAATAGACGATATTCGTGGCATGCTCAGGAAAAACAATGCTATTGTGCCTGACGCCGCAGTGTAAGAACTCAAGAATCTCGACATGAGGCGAATCTCTATGTTATAGTGCTGGCTGAGAAAGAGGGGGCGTAATGATAGCGGTAGTCGATTATAAAGCGGGAAATCTGACCAGCGTCAGGCTGGCGCTTGAAGCGATAGGCCAGCCGTGCATTATAACCCCGGAGCCGGAAAAGATACTGGCTTCGGACAGGGTGATATTTCCTGGCGTAGGTGCGGCAGGCGCCGCAATGCGCACCTTGAGATCAACGGGAATAGCGGAGGCAATAGCAGCCGCCGTTAAGAAAGGCATTCCCACGCTCGGAATCTGTCTGGGCACACAAATTGTTTTTGATCGTTCAGAAGAAGACGGCGGCGTTGAATGCCTTGGCATTATTGAGGGCTGTGTTAAAAAATTTAAACCCGAAAGCCACTGGGACAAAGTTCCGCAAATGGGATGGAACCGGGTGAGCCACGCAAAATCACATCCCATTTTAGAAGGCATTGAGAACAACAGCGAATTCTATTTTGTGCACAGCTACTATCCTTCGACCGCGAATCCTGAAACTGTGCTTGCTCAAACAACATACGCGGGGGTTGCATTCGCGTCGGTGGTAACTGCAGGGTCTCTGGCTGCGACCCAGTTTCACCCGGAAAAGTCGGGCAGGGTGGGGTTGCGGCTCCTTTCCAACTTCTGCGGCTGGAACCCTGTAAAGGAAATAGTCTGATCTATTCATGAAAAAGCCAGGCAAATCTTAAGTTGTCAGGAGAGAGCATGCTGACCAAGCGAATAATTCCGTGTCTTGATATACACAACCGGCGCGTGACCAAGGGAGTGAAATTCAAGGACAATGTCGATATGGGCGACCCTGTGGATCTGGCTGCGAAATATTATGAAGAAGGATGCGATGAACTGGTTTTTTATGACATTACCGCATCAGCCCAGAGCCGGCCGATTGATATCGACATGGTCAGGGAGGTCGCGGAGGCGATACGCATCCCCTTCGCCGTGGGCGGAGGAATCTCCGGGCTCAATGATATGGCAAATGTGCTTCTGGCAGGCGCGGAAAAAGTCTCGGTAAATTCGCTTGCTGTACGCAACCCTGAGATAGTCCGGGAAGGCGCGGAGGCATTCGGATCGCAATGCATTGTGCTTGGCATGGACCCCGTCAGCGCAGGCGAAAAGTTCCCCTCTGGTTACGAGATAACAGTTAAAGGCTTCCGCGAACGAACCGGGATGGACGCCCTGGAGTGGGCAAAGAAAGCCGTGGACCTTGGTGTGGGAGAGATCGTTGTAAACTCTGTTGACGCGGACGGAACCGGTGAAGGTTTTGAAATCAACCTCACGCGCATGATAGCGGAAAATGTCCCGGTTCCAGTCGTGGCTTCCGGCGGCGCTGGCA
>CAYSRM010000135.1:0-1227 GCA_964433435.1 uncultured Victivallales bacterium | reverse complement strand
AAGCGCAGCCCTGTCCACTCCTGTCTGACCTCCGGAAACAATCCACATTTTTCAGTCTCCGGGCCAGAATTGGTCCGGTTTTTCCAGCGCTGTTCTGATGCGATCCTCGAAAACCGCATGCCAGGAATATTTCTCTGTCAGCTTTCTTTTGAAACCAACATAAGGGCATTTTTCGAGGCCACCCGCAATATCTGCGGCAACATCCGAAGGTTTGGCGTCTTCCTTTATGTAAACTGCGTTATCTCCGGCAATTTCACGAAGCGCGGGGATATCGCTGAGAACAAGAAACATCCCAGCAAGCCCGCCTTCGAGCGCCGGGATCCCGAAACCCTCCCCTTTGCTGGGGAAAATGAGCATGTCGGATATGGAAAACAGGCCGCGCAAGTCTTCGTTGCTGATCCGGTCCTTGATTCGCTCGCAAAGAAAAACCACCTCTTTCTCGACGCCAAGATTTTTTCTGAGATTGGCAAGTTTGTCGAAGTATTTCATGGCGTCGGCATTATGCGGGTCGGGAGCGCCGGTAATAAGCCACCGGATGGATTTGCCTGTTTTTTTTAGCTCCGCAACAATTTCAATGCCGGCTTCCAGGTTCTTGCGCCGCACGATTCTTGTCGGGGTTAGAGCGACAAGATCTTTGTGGTAAAGCTCTTCTGAGAGGAACAGTCCCTTTATTACCGGAGTCAGGTTGTAGAAACGCGGAACGTCAACTCCGTCGGGTATTACCGGAAGAAGCGAGGCGGGGATTCCAAAAAGTTTGGAAAGTTCGCTTTGCCGTTGCCTGGATATGACGCAGTATTTGCAGCCTTCCAGTTGACGGGAAAGAAGACTCCACGGATAATCCTGCCGTTGGTGCTTTGAGTAATTCGGATCCCGGAATGTTGAATCGTGGCTCCAGCTTATGAAATGAATGTTTTCACCGCATTCTTTCATTATGTTGGCCAGAGCAGCGGCAAGGATCAGGTTGAAATGCATGGTAAGCACATTATGCATCATACACACGTCAACATCGCTGAGCGCCTCCATGAGTCGCTCCTGAGTCTGCTTAACCGCGACATCAAAAGCGGGCGGCAGCCGTCCGTCTGAAAGCATAAGCAACTCATCTCCGAAAGGCCCGCCGCTGGAGCCGATTTCCGGGATTTCGACGGTTTCTGCTCCAGGGCAGATATCACCGCCTTTGCCTACTATCACTTTGACATCGTAACCTTCATCCACGAACAAACGGGCGTG
>CAYSRM010000134.1:0-4789 GCA_964433435.1 uncultured Victivallales bacterium | reverse complement strand
AACTGGAAAAGAAGATAGGGCATAAATTCAAAAACAGAAAGCTGCTTGAGCTTGCTTTGACGCATCCTTCGTTTCGGTTTGAGACGCGGGATATTGACGAGGATAACCAGAGGCTGGAGTTTCTTGGGGATGCAGCTCTTGGTTTTGTGGCTGCTTTATATCTGTACAGGACGTTTCAAGAGATTGACGAAGGAAAGCTGACCCTGAAGCGGAGCGCACTGACAAGCGGAAAAGCGCTTGCCGAGGCGGCCGGTGAAATTGATCTTGGTTCCTGTGTGCGGATGGGAAAAGGGGAGGCTATGTCCGGCGGGCAGACTCGGCAGTCAACGTTGGCGGATGCTTTTGAGTCGGTAATAGGAGCCGCGTATCTTGACGGCGGCATTAAGGCGGTGCAGGCTGTGTTCAGAAGGACCTTGCAAGACAAGCTGTGGGAGTCCGAGCAGGAGGAATGGACAGCAAATCCGAAAGGAAAGTTGCAGGAATATTCGCAGAAGCATTTCAAAACGCAGCCGGTGTACAAGCTTGAAAAGACCGAAGGCCCTGCACATCAAAGGATATTTACCAGCGAGGTTGAACTTGCAGATGGGCGGAATGCGAAGGGCGCAGGCCGAAGCAAGCAGGATGCGGAAGCTTCCGCAGCTTTTGACCTTCTGAAACGGATATATTCCGACCATGCCAGACAACGGAAGGGCGGTTGACCAAAGAGTGCGTGATCTCTTCTTCTTTATTTCTATTTGCAAATAGCAGTATTCAGCAACGAAATAATGCGGGTAGGGGAGAGCGGTTAAGCGAGTCGGGTAAGGGTATCCGGTCTACTCACAGATTCCGCGGAAGACACTGAAATGAAGGGCCGGTCTGACAGAAAAGGTTTCACGTTGATTGAGCTTGTGGTCGTGGTTATGATTATTGCCGGTCTTGCCGGCATGGTTATCCTGCGGGTTCTGCCCGTGTCTGAAGAAGCTGAGAAGAAAATATCGAAGGGCGGAATAGCAAACATGGAAATGGCGTTGAAATCGTACAGGCGCCATCGCGGCGAATATCCGTCAACTGACCAGGGGCTGGGTATTCTACTTCAGTCTTACGGGTTGCCCGACTGGAATGGGCCTTATCTGGAAGACGAGCCGATAGATCCATGGGGCCGGGAATACAGGTACCGGAATCCCGGAATCCATAACCCCCGGCGTTTTGATTTATGGTCTGTGGGCCCGGATGGTGATTCCGGGACTGGGGACGATGTGACGAACTGGAAAAAGGAATAGGTGTGCATGGCAAGGCGGATGAAAAGATCACAGCGGCGCTATTTCGAGCCTTATAAAGCTTTTACGCTTATTGAAGTCCTGGTCAGTGTAACGGTGCTTTCAGTTGGAATTATTTTTGTTCTACAGGCGTTCAGCGCTGCTTCCAGTATTCTTGATTCTACACGGAATATCACCCGTTCAAGTCTGTTGCTTCGCGATAGTCTCTCAGAAGTTGTACTTGACGCTGAGCATAGTGAGATTCAAACGGGTTATCGTGTGGGCCGTTTTGACAAGCCATTCGAAGATTACCGGTGGAGAATCAGGGTTGACGAATTGTCAAGTGTTTCGCATGAGGATCTTGTTTTAAAGTTCTATGGAGTTCAGGCCGAGGCGATTGCGGATGGCACTGGCAGGAAATTGCGTATTGTGACCCGGTTATGCACAACGAAAAAGGCCGAATAATGAAGAACAGATTTTCATCATCAAAAGGATTTACCCTTATGGAGCTGATTGTGGTTATTTCCATTCTGGCTGTGATCACAGGGGTTGTTGTTGCCAGTTTTGCCGGAGGATTGCGGGTTTTGGAAGCCGCAACCGGATTCAACCGGGTAGATGCGGAGGTGGTTCCCGGTATGGAGATTCTTCAGAAGGATCTGCTGAACTCTTTTGCTTTTTATGGCATAGATTTTAAAGGGGATAGTTCTCGTGTGTCTTTCGCAACTTTGAAGCGGGGTGGGGGATCTGCTGATAATTGCAGAAGTATCTCTCAAGTTGAATATTTTATTGACCGGGATAGCAGGGAACTTGTGCGAAAAATCGCTGCGTTTCCTCTGGGGGTCAGGAGTCTGGACGCACGAGAGGAATCAATAATTGAAGGGCTGGAGACTTTAGAGTTTTCATACTTTAAGCCTGATCCTGAGATTGGGGGCCAATGGCTGGAAAGCTGGGGGGATCCGACGAATCTTCCGGGCGCAGTTAAGGTGAGACTTGGCTTTAGACGGAGCAGGCAGGAGTACGAGTTTAAATGGGTAAGGCGGGTTGGTATGCACACGACGGGTCACGGGGAGTTGAAAGAAGAATGAACTGGCGTGCATGTAAGGTGTGTATGGGCAAAGCGGCATGGCATGGAGGAAGTCTATCGACACACGGGAGTGAGGAGGGCTTCCAAGACACCACGCTCAGTCAGCGCCGGACGGGGAGCATTCTGATTCTTACTCTTTGGACTATCTTTTTTCTTGCTGCACTGGCGGTAGCCGTTAGCTCTTACGTTGAGCTTAACGTGGTCCTCGCATCTGAGGCGGGTGGCGGCACACGCGCCTATTTCTGTGCTCTGGCCGGCGTCGAAACGGCCAGACAGGTCGCTTTCGCCGATACAAATGAATGGGACGGGGCAGGAGAAGCATGGTTTGACAGTGCGGATTTATTCAAGGAAGTTAAATGCGGCGAGGGATATTTCAGTCTTATTGGGCGAATAATGCGTGATGGAAATGTTGTTACAAATTACGGTTTGACCGATGAAGAAGGTCGGATAAATATAAATAAAGCTGATGAACCGCTTCTTGCTGCAATGTGGCAGATGATAGGCGGCGCGGACAATGAGACCGCAACTGAACTGACTCATGCGGTTCTCGACTGGCGCGACCCTGGTGATGATCCATTGACACAGGGCGCTGAGAGCAGCTACTATGCGTCATTGGATCCGCCGTATAAATGCCACAACGATGAATTTGTCAATTTGCATGAGTTGTTGCTGGTTAAAGGCGTTACATGTGAGCTGTTTTCCCGTGTCCGACCGTATCTTACAGTATACGGGGAAGGGAAAGTGAATATAAATACTGCTTCAGCGCCTGTCCTCAGGTGCGTTGCGCGGGCGAGCGGGGCGGACGATGAGGTTTCGTCTTCTCTTGCCGGAAAGATTGCCGCATTTACGCAGTCAGGACGGCGATTTGAGGAAGCCGATGATGCGGCTGTTAGGAGGATTCTTAAGGATGCAGGTGGACTGACTGACAAGGAAGGCAACGTGTTATCTCGTATTTTTGTAAGGCTTAAAATCAATTCGGATTATTTGCGGGGAAGCTCGTACGGGATGGTTCCAGGCGGCGCTAAGTTTGGCAGGGTTATTGAGTTTGTGCTTAGAAAGGCGGATGGAAGCCTGGTTTTGTGGTTAGAATGACCAATCTGATCTGTTTATGAAAATCGCCAGGACAGTTGTAAGCTTTGCAGAGGGCAGACGTTATGGGTTTGTACTGTTAGCAGATGCTTCTAACTTATCTGCTTGCGTATGCAAGTTGTGAGTTGGCCGGGATGGTTGATTTTCAGGTTGGTGTAGCTTGAGTCTTTGGTTAAATAGTATCTGAAATTAGGAGAGGACAGGGAAAATGGATAAAGTTGGAGTTGGTGTTGTTGGAATTGGCGGAATGGGCAATAGTCATGCGAGAAGCATACTTAGAGGCAATGTTAAGGGGGCCGAGTTGACAGCTGTCTGCGATGTAAACGACGACTACCTTTCCCGCTTTGACGACAGCGTACTCAAATTCAAAGACTACGAAAAGTTTTTGGAGCATGAAAAAGTCAATGCGGTAATTATTGCTACTCCCCATTACAGCCACACGCCGCTGGGAATAGCCGCGTTGGAAGCAGGGAAACATGTTCTGGTTGAGAAGCCCATATCCGTGCATAAGGCAGATTGCGAGAAACTTGTAAGCGCACATAAGAACAAGGATCAGGTTTTTGCCGCAATGTTTCAGCTTAGATGTAATGCTGTGAATTCAAAAATCAAGTCGCTGATCAATAGCGGTGCGTTGGGCAGGCTGATAAGAGTTAATTGGATAATTACCACCTGGTATCGGACTGAAGCTTATTACCGGCAAGGGGGATGGCGTGGTACATGGGAGGGGGAAGGTGGCGGAGTACTCATGAACCAGGCTCCCCATCAGTTGGATCTTTTCCAATGGTTCTGTGGTATGCCAGTGAAGGTCCGCGGATTCTGCGCTTTGGGCAAGCGCCATAATATTGAAGTTGAGGACGAAGTCACGGCATACATGGAGTATGAAAACGGGGCGACAGGAACTTTTATATCGTCCACCTGTGAGGCCCCGGGCACTAACAGGCTGGAAATCACCGGCGAGAACGGCAGGCTTATACTTGAAGACGACGAAATCACTTTCAAAAGAAATGAAGTATCGGCGCTTGAATGGCTGGAAACCTGCCAGGAAAGCTTCCGAAAACCTCCGGTGTGGGACGTAAGGATACCTGTTGAGGGAAAAGACAGGAAGCATGCGGGAATTATGAGTAATTTTGTTGATGCTATTCTTGACGGGTCGCCGTTGATTGCTCCTGCAGAGGAAGGCATTAACTCGGTTGAGCTGGCCAATGCGATACTCTATTCTTCACTGAAAGACAGGCCTGTGGAAATGCCGTTGGACGGAAAAGAATTCGAGGCGGAGCTGGAGCATTTGAAGAAGAGTTGACCTGGTTTCTTAAAACTTGCTGAGGCGAAATGCTTCGGGCAGAAGTTCACCCAGTGTTGATATTCTGAAGTCATTCAGCCG
>CAYSRM010000133.1:0-4797 GCA_964433435.1 uncultured Victivallales bacterium | reverse complement strand
TTGCAAGAATAACTTAAAAACGCATAACCAACCATTCACAGCCATAAGGTCTGGGCGATAGGAATCTGAGATGGAACGCAACAGCGATCTCCTGCGTCATTTTATGAAGCAGAAAGCGACGTTGGCTCCAAAGCTGGCTTGGCAGGCGACAACCGCTGAAGAACACCAGGTTTGGCGCGAACGCTTTGCACGGCGACTTCGCGGACTTGTGGGCCGCAGGCCATCCAAGGTCCCGCTTCAGGTTGACTGGGTCGCGAAATCGGAGACAGAAGCGTTCACCCGTCACAAGCTCTATGTCCAGTCCGAAGAAAATTACTGGGTGCCCGCGTACCTCTTTGTGCCGAAGGGATTATGCGGCTCTGCACCTGCAATGGTTTGCCTGCATGGTCACAGCGGCGTGTACCCATACATTCGCGAAGGCGATGAAAGGGTGTTGGCGAAGTCCAGGGAACTGGAGCTAGACTTCGCTCCCTACTTTGCGGAACAGGGATACGTGACCATCGCCCCTATCCAGCGCGGATGGAATGAGACGTCGGTAAGCGTTGACCAGAATGAGAGCGGTTGTCAGCGGATGGTGTTGAACAGCTTCCTCTCCGGCATGACCCCCATTGGTTTGCGGTGCTGGGATGCTTCACGCCTCGTCGACTTCTTGCGAACCCTTGAAATCGTGGACCCGTTGCGCATCGGGGTCGCCGGACTATCCGGCGGGGGTATGGTTGCTCTATTTTGGACTGCTCTTGAACGAAGGATCAGGCTCGCGATGGTTGCCGGATACTACTGCACATTTGCGGATTCCATCTACTCCATCTACCATTGTCTCTGCAACTGCGTTCCGCACATGTTGGAATGGGGAGAGATGAGGGATATTGCTGCCCTGATTGCACCCCGTCCGCTGCTCATTATCAGCGGCAAGAGCGACCCCATCTTTCCGATCAAGGCGACTCGCCAAGCGTATTCTGAACTGAAAGAGGTTTACGATCTCCTTGATGCGGGCCGGAATCTAGAAAAAGACTTCTTTGACGGGCCACATGCGTGGAGCAACCGGAAGACACTCGCCTTTCTCAAGGAACATTTCGGGACATCAGACTGCCCAACAAGAACAGGATTAGATAATATCCGACCGTAGGGAGTGATATTTTTCTAATCCTTGGTTCATGAAGCCGCGGGTAAGGGAAAAGGTAAGCGCCTGGTTAGATTATGTTCCGGTATTGCTGAAGATATCAGCGGTTACAGACGAGTTTACTGTATGCGGAACCCTGCTCAAATGCAATTTCTGTGTTGTAATTTCTGGTGTTTCCGGTGATTTTTCTGTTAGTGGACACACTCCGGGCAGCCTACAGAGCGTACCCGGCAGGAGAGCTATACTTAAAGTTGGGCAATCAACGATGAGCGTTATCCCGGCGGAATAGAACCCGGGTTAATGAAAGCTTTATGCACCATTGCATGGCCACAGAAGGAGCAGAGTTTTGGCGGCGACTCCTCAGGCAGGGGCGGTTCAATAAACTCCGAGAGCAACTCATACAGGTCACATATTAGTTCACGGATACGCGATATTGGGACTCTGGCGTTGACCGCGAGGAAACCATAGTGCCGGATCTTCATGAATCCGGCGGGCAGGACATGCTGAAGAAACCGGCGAATAAACTTTATGGCATCAACAGTTGTTTTGCGCCAACGTCTGCTTTTTACTTTTTTCCAGCGGAATGTGACATGACCGTTATCCCAACTGATTATGCGGTTGTTAGATATTGCTACGCGAAACACATAGCGTGAAAGATAACGCAATGCCCATTGACCATTACCGGCCGATTCGCAATCAACAACCCATGGCTTGCGCCATACTGTGGGATCAACCTGGCCGAGTAGTCCGGCTTTTTCGATAGCGTCCCTGAGCTTGGCTCTGTAGATAGGCATAAGCGCTTTAACATGGACAAGAAAGTCATGCTCTGAGCTGAGCCATTCGGTTCCGGTGGAGGACAGGCCTCCACCGGGAACAACGAAATGCACATGCGGGTTGTAGTTCATCAACCTGCCCCAGGTGTGAAGAACACCGAAAAAACCCATTTGATCAGCTCCGATAAAGCGCGGATCTTTTGAGATTTTCTTCAGTGAAGCTGATGCAGCATCAAACATGGCTGAATATGCTATCTTTTGATGACTGCGCACAAACCGGCGCAGTTGCTCAGGCACCGTGAATGTCACCAGGAAATATCGGCATGGCAGAAGCTTTTTCATTTGCTTTCGCAACCAGTTTTGCGCCTTGCCCTGCTGACAGCCCGGGCAATGCCGGTTTCCGCATGAGCGCGGCAGGTATTCGTGTCTTCCGCAAGATGAACACCCAAACTCATGCAGGCCTAGTTCACCGGTTCTGCAATTGATTAAGGCACTGATAACTTTACGATGCGCCGAGGGCATCTTATTGCCGTAGCGCTTAATATACTCTGGCCCGTACTCTTGGAATATCTGTTGGATTTTGTTCATGACGAAGACCCCGGCCGTTGTGTCGGGGAGAGCGCCCCCTCTACTACCTGACATACGCGCTGATGCGAATGAGTTTCGGCTATTGTTGTCACATGCAAATAAACAATAGTACTGTGCAGACTTTTATGACCGAGCAGCTTCTGGACATGACGTATGGGCACATTGGATTCAAGTAGATGTGTAGCATAAGAATGCCGGAATACATGAGGATGCACCCGCTTGGAAACACCAAGCTTCTCCACCGTCCGGCCAAGAACGCGCTGGATAGCGCTTTTGCTCACAGTAGTCTTTGCCGAACCCGAAAGATGCCACTGATTATGGCCTATTGCCGGAAATATGTATTTCGGGTTCCTATGTGTCTTGTAATACGCGCGCAGAAACCGCCTGGTAATATCCGGAAAAGGGACTATCCGGTCGCAACCACCTTTGCCGCCGCGTATATGTACAACGCCACGCTCACCGTCGATATCGCTCACTTCAAGGGTAATACACTCAAGCAAACGCAGGCCCAGCGTATACAGCGCCACATAAAACGCTTTACTCTGCAATGTCGGCAAGGCGATCAAAATGCGCTTCACCTCCGCCATGCTCAACACTGTCGGTAAGGTCTGTTCACGCTTGAAGCGCACTTCATCAAGCAGTTTCCACTTGCGGACAAGAGTCCTGGAGAAGAAGAACTTTATTCCGCTGTAACTGATACGCAGAGTCGCAGGACTCCACCCATAATCGTTTCTGCAAGCAAGCCAGTAATCACGCACATCACTCTGCCTGATCTGGCTCAATGGCTTGTTGCAGAACCTCTGCAACTGCTGCACTGCCTTTATATAAGATTTACATGTTCTTTCTTTGTAGCCACTCAACTGCAGCTGTGTTATCATTTTGTCATATAATTTTGACATGGTATTGCTCCTCATTGGTTTTGTCCTTGAGGGCAAGGCCGACTCTGTTGAATCGTGTAAGAGGAGCTTACCATGTTAATTCGGGTTTTAAAACTGCCGCGTAGCGGCTTACTTGAACAACACCATCGACACGTATCGGTGAAACCGCGCCGTTTCGCGTCACGGTTCCACCGAACGGTCATGGTGGACGTTGCGCGGGCGAGGCAAAAAGAAAGGAGATGCATGATGCCAAGTTGGTTGTCGTATCGTGGTCGCATGGGTAGAGGCCGTTACTTCTTATTCACCCTTGTCTATGGATTCATTGCTGTTTCCATGGCACCACTGATTGCCTCGGTCAATGCCCGCATGGGCATCGCCCCGCCAACGTGGGAGGCAATAGTGGGGTTTGCTCTTTGTGTATGGCTTTGGTCGATTCCCTTGGTGAAGCGACTGCACGATCTAGGCATGCCTGCACTGTATCTACTTTGCCTCATCGTCCCCTTGCTGAACGTGTACATGACGTTCATTCTCTTCTTCCAAGCGGGAACAATCGGAAAGAATCGTTACGGCGACGACCCACTGCAGTACAAGAATCGGATTTCGCAACAGGGGACGCAGACAGTTTTCATAACCCCGCCACGGTGGGAGTCCTGGGTGCGATACGTTGCGCTCAGCATCGCACTTGGAAGTTTGATCCTTCTGTATTTTTTCACTGTCGTTCCGATCAGGCATTACTTAACGCAGAACGCGATGTCGGCACGAGCGCTCATCAACATTCTTCACGCGTGGCCTCTCATCCCCCTTCTCTTTGGCTGGTTCAACTTTATCGGGTGCTGGGGTTCCATCAACCGAGTGGTGTTCAGTGACGGCACCGCAGTGATTCACGTCCTTGGGCCATTTGGAAAAGAAACCAACCAATTCCCGATTCAAAAGGTGAGGAAGATCAAGAGTAGCAGCATCGTATTCGTCTCGAAGGGAAAGTCGGACGAAGCGTTCTTGAAACGGAAGTACTTGAGCCCGGAACTGAGGGAACGCCTGATTCAACTCGGCAAATCAGAGGACGCCCAACGAAATAAGAATTAGTAGCACGCGATAGCCGCGCTGCAATTCTCTGTTGAACTAGCCCGGCGATTGTTGGGAGACACCTGGATTTTCTAGTTTATGCGAGGAGACTTCTGGCGGCAGGGTCAGTCTAGCGGCAGGGTCAGACCGCGAAACGAGAAAATAGCCTACCAAACGGTTCCCTTGAACCGCGGACCAAAAGGATTAGGATGCTGTAAGGAGATGGAAACAAAAGAAGCCATCCTTGCGAAAACAAACGAATAACAACAAGATACACGGAGAAACAGAACCAACACATGGAGTGTAAAGAAAATTCCGCAAAATTTTCAAACACTCATGTTAACGTTCTCCGGCAGAAGAGATATGAGCGGCTTGC
>CAYSRM010000132.1:0-4837 GCA_964433435.1 uncultured Victivallales bacterium | reverse complement strand
CCAATGTTTACAGGGGTTTTCGAGCCTCATTTTGGGCGATGTTGAACTCAGGAAAATGCTTTGGCTCACGCAGGCGTCCATCTTGAATGGCTTTGACCAGCGTGGCATAGGGAACCTCCAGTTCATTGGCAACCGTCCGGCGCGAGTCGTACGCAGCCAGCATCCTCTGTGCCTGCCCGAGAACCTCTGGCGTCATGACGGTGCCCGAGCCATGCCGGGATCGTCGCCCGAAGAATGCTTCCACCCCACCTTCCCGATAGCGACAAACAGCGCGATCCACGCTGCTCTTCGATACGCCAAATGTCTTGATGATCTCACAGGCCCGACAGTTGCCTGTGTCGATTAACTGCGCGGCGGTCAGCCGGAACATCCGCAGATCGTCCGCGCCGTGCGAATAGACTGGATGGCTGCCGACGAAATATGTCCAGCGCTCCTTGTCACGCCACACACTGAGAATTTCGTTAATGGGTGTTGCGCCCGCCGGCACAAGTGGTACTATAGTCTGATTGATGGCACCTTTCTCCTTCCTTCTGGGCTTTCGCCCGTTTGGTTTTCAGGGGAGAAAGGTGTCACTTTTCTTTTTCCAAACACAATCTATCTTGTGGCGCGGGCAAGAAAAGACAATAGCACTGCTATTGCTGAACAACCGGATAATTACCACTACTCAAAGCAGACTACCGAGGTAAGGAGTTCTGAAGTTCTGCTTGGTTCTGATGGTCAATACATGTACAAGGGCACATGCCGTGCGTCTTAGGGCAGTAATAGTCACGGTTCCGAGCATCTCCTCCACTGAAGAGCTAACAAATCAGCTTGCCTGAAGGCTGAAAGCGGAATTCGTCCTTGCCGAGACCACACTGGAGGTGAGACTTAAGACTATTGAGGTCAGACCTGTGTGCGGTTATATGCCAATGTATCATGCATGTTTTGACCCGGAAATACTTGAAGCGAGACGTCACCAAATCTTTCACCTACCACTGCCTTCCAGGGGTAGACGTAGCCCACAGAGGTTTGTCGGTTTTACTGACAGGTACTCAGTCTCAACACGCATGTTTCATCGGGATCCACAAAAATGTCACAAACCAGGTGGTTCTGCTGCATTGTGGTCTCCACTGATTTATGATTGAGAATTTCATCAATCTTGATCTTTTGCCCGCTTTTCTTGAGGTTGAGTTCTTTCAGGTTGATTTTAACCCGACCATCGATTTTTCTTTCGGCTGGATTTCGAACCGTAAAGTAAAGATTGCCAGGGTTGTCGCCAAATCGTTCTACGAGCAAGTCTTCCGAACGCGCGTGTGTCATCGGCTGCCAGCCGGCTGCTCCTATAGCCGACAACACAGGCATACCGGATTTAAAGATCTTCCGCTCTACCGCTTGACGTTTCTCATCGCCCCGTCCCCCGTCTGCTCCGGGTGCCATTCCATAAAACAGACTTTTCTGAAACGCCTTGCGTAATCCTTTTTCATCATCGGGCTGCCAGCTTGCAATAAAGCTTAGGGGCTTGTGTCGCATTAACATGCGCATGACCGACAATCGCTCCAGGTCATGGTTCGCTATTTTTCGTTCACTGATAAAAATATCAATAAACTGACCGAGATACATCATCGAATGTTCAATCGTCACGTTTGCCATGATTTTCCCGCCTTTCTCATGAACCATTTTGGAATGGTCCCTGGCGAATTCCCAGTCATGGAATCCCTTGATCTGGCAGAGTCTTCCCGTATCAGGGTCAAATGTAAGAGGAACGTCAGTGTATCGAAAGTGCTCCCGGCGAAAATTCAGCCGCCTGAAGCCGGTAAAGTCATCCACGGCGTCCCATGCAAAGGTGAACGGTCCGCGGTATTGAGGTTTATCCCAATTTTTGATGTAACGATACTGGTAGTTCACGGCAATATCGAACCGATTGGGAGAGGGTAAATCAGGATCAAGGTTCATCGGAAAAACCCAGTATGTTCCGTAGGTGCCCCGCATAAACAGGCCTTCCTCATTGATCAGGTAACTGTTAAGTGCGGCTTGCGCATTTTTCTGCAAGCGTACACCGCAGTTCTGGCTGTGTGCTCTTCGAATATCGGCATTTTGTTTGCCCTGCGCCCATGCCTTCAATGTATTGAGACAATCCTGCGGCGTTGCATTACTGCTGGCAATCGTATTCTCCCCCTTCGGAGGATGCCACCCGAGAGGATTACGCCAGTGAGCAATGGTCAGGTCCAGTTCTTCCGCTACACGGGCTTGCTCCCTTGTCATCTCTCCACCATACCACTGGAAATCATTTTCCAAAAAGGCCCATCCGAAATCCTCCGGCTGGTCGCCCAGCCTGTCTATGAAGAAAAAGCCAAAATTTCCGTGTTTGTTTTCGGCACCTTCAAACATTTCGGGAAAAAAGGAATAATATCTCTCCGCCGCCGAGCGAAGACCCCAGGCTGGATCGACCTGATAGATCACAAAGTGAAAACTCGCTTGATTAGGGAATTTTTCCGTATCTGGGCTGATACCCAGTGAAAACGTTATCGAATAACCTTTTTCTGAAGCTTTGATGGAAAATACCTGTGGTTGATTCAGCGGGACGCCGATCGCCAGTCCTGTCTTATCACTCACCACTGTGGAAAAAGGCAGCTTATTGATTTCAATCGGATACCTGCGGGGGTCATAATTCCGAAAATCGCCATCCTTTTTCCCAAGGTACAATACCGAGTTTTTCCCGGACGGGGACACCGTATCGGTGGCGATTGTATCCCGATCAAATAGTGTGTTTTGTGCCTCCCAGCCATTGAGATTGACCGGTAATGTAAAGGAGACAAGAAACGCCCGATCAGTCTCCCTGTTATTTTGAATGTGCCCCTGCACGTCAATATAGGACTCTTTTTCCCTGAAATCGGCCTCGTATTGAAGCTCTTGTTTTTCCGAATAACCTCGCATCCGCAGGTGAAATCCGGTCTGAAAAGTCTTTGTGGAAAATTCAGCCGGGGATTGGACATTACCGGTTGGCGATTCAACCTCTTTGATAGAAAAACCACCGTCTCCTGCCAGGGATAGTGAAGAATCATCTACGTTCATCGACCGCACTTTCCCGTCATTTGAGAAACAGATCTCCAGGCCATCGTAGGTTTTCACGTTCAGCTTTAGATCCTGTTTTTCGATCGTTGTTTTTCCGTTTGTGGAAGCAACAGTTTCAACCTCTGCTTCCGGTTTTAGCTCCGGCGAGTACCTGACACATCCTGCAAATAGAATCACCAAACACAAAATTAACGGTTTCCGCTTAATAGTCATCATGCTCATTGGTTTGTTCTCCCTCATTAATGTGAATATAAATGATAAACTAACCCTTCATCCCTACCTATTTATTGCCGATTGCCGATTTTGGAATGATTCTAGGGTATGTCCTGTGGGGGGGCAAGGCCCAAAACACATTTTTGTGGTTTGAAGCAGAGCATGCACTTGTGCAGCATGTCTCAAGCAATGCAGGATGCAGAAAGCAGCTGGCTTGTGGGTAATAGACCACCATACTCACACACCTGGAGTTGCGGCGGAAGTGCGCAAGTACTGACAGAATTAGTTCACCCTGTTATCAACTTGTTGATAAGTTTTAGTTGATAACTTGATACTATAAGAGGCGTTTTAGTCACAAGTCTTTGTGATACTAATGTATAAGGCAGTTAATAAGTTGTTGATATCTTTATCTTGATTCCTCTTTGTAGCTTGATGATAATGTTGCCCGGAATGAGTATTGAAAAGGATAAAACAACGGCTTTCCATCAACTGCTGCGTAATGCGCGCAGGCGTATGGGAGTAAGTCAATCTGCTCTGGCCGAGGAAACCGGATGCAGTCAGTCGGCAATCAGTATGATGGAGAAAGGGCGGGTAGATGCTCTTTCGTTTGACAAGCTGGAACGGATCTCCGAACGGCTGGGAGTTCCTATTCCCAAGGAGAAAGCGGGTTCGGTTACAGCCGGATCTGCAGCAGGATTCTGTCCCGAATGCGAATGCCCGTCGAACAAGCCTTATTTAGTGGGAGATAACGTGTTCTGGCGCCCATCCATCCGTCAAGTATCTCTTTCTCGCGGTATTTACTGTCAGGATTGTGGAGAAGTGCTGGAAACGGCGTGTCCACATTGCAGCAGGGTCATACAGGGCGGGGCATGTTGTCCTCATTGTGGTAATGCCTATGTCAGCGCAACCGAAGAACAGATCGAGAAAGTCCGCCACCAGCGTGTCGGTTGGCTACAACGAATTATCAACGAAAATGAATGATGATCGTTGACGCTCATAATAACACATTTCCGTGAAAACCCCTCTTCGCTTGCTTCCTGGATCTTACGCCTGTGAGCAGGGATTTTTTCCTTGCCCGGGCATTGCAACCGGTAAGCCGGAAGACTGCTTACGTGCGCCTCAGGCTGTCTGCGGTCATGGCCCTGACTAAAAATTCCATGTGTTTCCTTGACCGCGAGCCAGGGTACGAACATTATCAGCATTGACATATTCGAATGAAGAACAGATTGGAACCACATTATGAGCAATAAACTCTCGTGCATCATTGTAGGAGCAGGGCACCGGGCCTTGAGGTACGCATCTTACGCCAAAGAACATCCTGAAGCCATGGAAGTAGCCGGGGTAGCCGATCCCTCAGAACTTCGCCGGAAAAAGACCGCACAGATATACAAACTCAACGAATCCCAGTGCTACGAATCTGCCGAAGCTCTGGCGAAAGAACCGAAAAAAGCCGATTTTGTAATTAACGGGACTATGGATGACCAGCACGTGGCCACCTCTCTGCCGCTGCTGGAACGCGGTTACGATATGCTGCTGGAAAAACCGTTTGCCACAACCGAAGAAGATATGTGGA
>CAYSRM010000131.1:0-4840 GCA_964433435.1 uncultured Victivallales bacterium | reverse complement strand
GCAGCAGCCACAGATCCTGGCTCATGTGCTCCTTGGCGTAGGCCTTGATAGCCCAGTCCAACTTTCCGACATACCGGTCGTACTCCTTGACCAGGTGCGCGTCGCATTCGATGGCCAGCTTCTACTGCTGGTTTTCGTGCCGGTCCATCAGAGCGTCACGCCAGCGCTCGCGGTTGTGTTGGCCGCAATCCACCGGATCGAGCCCTTGCACCATCAAGCTGTTGGTACTGTGCGCCAGCAACCCGCTGCGCATCCATATGTACTTCATCCGGCGCCGGCAGAGCATCCGCGCTGGCCTTTTCTCGCGCGGATAAATGTATCCCGGCGGCAGACGATTTGAGCGCAGGCAGTCGGCCAGTTCCTTGCTGTCCTCCTTGTCGTTCTTGTGCTTGCCGCCGCGCACCGAGCTCAGGTACAGCGCATGCCCCAGGACAAATTCAATATTCGCGTCCATGCAGGCGTCCGCCAGCCAGTACCAGTTGAAGGTGGACTCACAGCACACCGTCAGGTCATGGCGGTAAGGCTCGACACGCTTCAGGAAGTACCCGAAATCGTTGCCCTTGATGTTGCACCACACCTTGATGTCTGCTTCTTTGTTCATCAGACAGATGTACATCTGCCGCGAATGTAAATCAATTCCACAGTTGTATTCTGTCGTCGTTTTGTAATACTTCACTTTGAGGCTCCTTTCTGATGTATCGGTTGTTCGCTTTGATCTGGGGAGATCGTTCACAATTTGATTCTCGGTTAGGGGCCTCCTTTCAATACCCCTGAGACCGGGTTCAGGTTAACATACTTTTTGAAGGGCTTAGAGAAGTATCAAAGCCTTGCACCACTACAAAATGACCGCGCTTTCGCGGTCATTTTGAGGGTGAAGGCACACGTTCGCTTCATGAAGACCAAAGAACAGTGTTGCATAATGCAGCACAACGTTGTATTATTGTCTCATCGTAAGAAGTGGAGGTGACACAATGACAACCGCAGTTCGAGTTTCAGAGAATCTTGTGCGTGAGGCGCGCCTCATTAGCGCCGTAGACAACCGTTCCGTAACCGGACAGATCGAGCACTGGGCAAGGGTCGGAAAGTGTGCGGAAGACAATCCCGAGCTGACATACCGCGTGATCAAGGACATCCTCATCGGTGTTGAGGAACTGGATCAGGGCGAGTCCTCGGAATACCAGTTTGGGTGATACGCCATGCGAAGCATCCAATCCCGCACTTTCGAGAAGAGAGTCCGTTGTTTCAGGAAACAAGAGAAGAGGATTCTTGACCAACAGGTCAAGAAGATCGTCAAGAATCCATCCGTCGGACAGGAGAAGCGAGGCGAACTGCGTGGTATTTTCGTCCACAAGTTCAAGATCCACGCCACACAGTATCTCCTGTCTTACCGTATGGGTGGTGCCGACACTCTGGAACTGATCATGATCGGTCCCCACGAGAACTACTACCGAGATCTGACTGTTTGCGATGGATCAAGGAGACCGCACAACAAAATCCTCGAGCGTAGCGTCTATAGCCGCACGCTCAGGATAACGTTAGCGGGAGAAGAATATGTTTGAAATCATGTCACGGTATTTCTGGGCTGTCGCCATAGTCGTGACCGGAATTAACGTTGTCATTTTCAAAGCGCGATCCACTCGCCACATTCGAGAGAACCCAGAACTTGCAGAAGGCTATGCCACCCTTCTCCGTGGTTACCTGATTTGGATGAACATTCCATGGATCGTGATGGGAATAGGATGCACCGTCGGTGGCATTCCAACCGTTTGGCACTATTTCCGTCCACAGGATGGAAATTCGTATGTCCTTGCTTGGTTTGCCTCCGTGTTCATGTTGTGGTTTCTCGGAACCTACTGGATCGTTTTTCGAGGTGGAGCCGTGATGCTCGTCAAGCATCCAGGAGCGTTCAACATGAACACTACCAGTCCAACCATGGTGAAGCTCTTTTGGTTTCTATGTCTTGCGGGAGGTGTTTTCGGCGTGATAATGATGTGGACACAGGATATACCACTGCCACCGACCCGCTAACAACAGGATGAGCAGTCTTTTTCAAAGGCGTGCCTTTGAAAAAACTGTTATCCTAAGCGTTCTGCGAGAGATAAGATGAGACAAAACATTTTCAACGTTTGGTTTCGTGCATACGTCTTCATCCCCATCCTTGCCATACTGTATGTCGTCATTCCATCCTTTGTCTGGAATTTCAGCCCACACGCCCCGACACACACTGTTCCCCAGTTCCTGCTGGGTGCAACAGACTGGGGTTCTGGCAACATCTACTCATTCACCAAGATAGCCTTGTTCTCGGTACTGTGGCAAACGCCAGGGTTTGCCCACAGCATGAAGGACTGGCCAAGTCCTTCTGGTGGCGCATACGCCTCAACCTGTGGCACATCGGCGCAGCCCCCTGCATTCCGCTCCTATCATTGCCAAGTAGAATCAATACAGACACCATAGACATGTGGTTGCTTTTTGCTTACTTCCTCTGTTGCACAGCTTTGATTATCCTACTGCTCGCAGCAGGAGAGAGAAAGAACCGGTGGACGGTCCTTGGCCTTCGACTTTGTCTCTTGCTGGCAGTGCTTTGGGGATTTGTACCTGTAGCAATTGGAAGGCCATGAAAGACACAGAACAAACCGCTGCTGACGTATTTCAGAAACCGCGCGCGGTTTCTGAAAACGGAGAGCGTTGACGTTCGCTATAAAAGAAAGATTGAATCCCTGTACCTCTTTTTTGCATAATCTTATCAGGAGATTGAAATGGTAACGTTACATCCAGAATACGTTGTAGATGAGGACAAGCACACCAAAGCAGTGCTACTGCCTTTTCGCGAATGGGAAAATGTGGTTGCTGAACTCGAGGAGCTTGATGATATACGTGCGTATGATGCAACCAAAGCATCCGACGAAGAAAGCATCCCGTTCGAACAGGCAGTTCGCGAAATTCGCGAGGATAGCATCCTGTGAGTTATGCAATTGATGTCCGACGCTCAGCTCAGAAAAGCCTGAGCAAGATCAACAGACAGGATCAAGATCGCATCATCGCCTCCATAGAGTCTCTCTCCGACAATCCAAGACCCGACGGATGCAAGAAACTCTCAGGACGCCCTGCCTGGCGCATCCGCATTGGATCATATCGCGTTATCTATGAAATAGAGGATGACAAGCTTGTCGTAATGGTTGTCAACATCGGACATCGCAAGAATGTTTACAGAACCTGATATGAGGGGCCTTTGTTTAGCGAACCAACACATCAACCGTACCGTTGAAAGCCGCGCTTTCAACGTCCGGTTATGTGAGTTGTTCGGATGAGAAAAGAATGACCTCATGGCCGTAAGTATTGCCGAAATCATCATATGGTGCCTGATAGCTGACTGGTGCTTCCGGCGCATGCGCATTCCGGGGCTCATCGGCATGCTGCTCGTAGGCGTTATACTTGGGCCGTATGTCCTTGCGTTCATCGATCCCGGCCTGCTTGCCATCGGACCGGATTTACGCCTGATCGCCCTTATCGTGATCCTCCTGCGTGTTGGCTTTGAGTTAAGCCGTTCGACACTTCATCGGATCGGCGGCAGAGCTTTACTCTTGGCTTTTATTCCTGCCACAATTGAAGGCGCGGCCATTACAATCGCCGGGCCATGGTTGCTTGGCATAAGCTTGCTCGAATCGGCTGTTTTGGGTTCGGTTCTTGCGGCTGTTTCTCCCGCCGTAGTTGTACCTTCCATGATTGAGTTCATGAAGGAACGCCGGGGCGCAGCCAAAGACATCCCCACCATGATCATGGCTGCGGCATCGGTTGACGATGTGTACGTGATCGTCGCGCACACGGCCATCCTCGGAGTCTATGTCGGTCACCAAGTCAATTTGGCAACACAACTCGTCAGTGTGCCGCTTTCTTTGATTTTAGGAATTGCTGTAGGGATTGTCGTAGGGAGCGTCCTTTACAAGCTGTTCGACCGATTCAACCCACGGGCGACAAAGAGGGTTCTCATCGTCATTGCCTTGTCTATTCTTCTCGTTCGTCTACAACACATTTTATCAGGCGTTCTGCCGTTTGCCGGTCTGGTTTCCGCCATGGCCATCGGATTCATTATTTTGGAAAAACGGGAACACATGGCTCATGAACTCTCGGCGAAATTGTCGAAGACGTGGGTGTTTGCGGAAATCATACTGTTCTCGATGGTCGGCGCACAGGTGAACATTGAAATCGCATGGCGAGCGGGCCTGATGGGAGCGGCTATTATAGGTCTTGGTCTTCTGGCTCGCAGCATAGGCGTCGGCCTTTGTCTTATCGGCAGCCGCCTAAACATGAGGGAGAGGTGTTTTGTCGCGGTAGCCTACTCGCCGAAGGCCACCGTGCAAGCCGCCATTGGCTCTGCTCCGCTGCTAGCCATGCGTTCAGCAGGAATGGACACAGCCCCTGGGGAGCTGATCCTCGCGATAGCCGTATTGAGTATTTTTCTAACGGCGCCTACTGGTGCTTGGGCTATAAAGGTCTTGGGACGACGTTTTCTTGAAATTTCCCTTGAATCCAAACATGATGCCTATGATGCGACAATAGAAAGCAGTCCGGAAGAATCAAGATAATCCGAACCATGCCCTGCTGCGTACGTCGCTAACGCGCCGCCGCAGAGGGCAACGTTCGCATGAGGAATAGAATGAAGATGAGTCCGGCAGCCTGACGGGCTGCAATTCGAGAGCCCGGGGTGAAGCCCTGGGTTAACGGGAAGCAAAGAAACATGCACCCTGACGTGTCCGCCATAGCCCAACGGGCGACGGCGGAAGGGGTGCCACTCCTTCTGCCGCCGGAGAGGAGTGCGACCCCTTCCGCCGTCGCGCTGATG
>CAYSRM010000130.1:0-4844 GCA_964433435.1 uncultured Victivallales bacterium | reverse complement strand
CTTCTTGTAAACAATGCCTTGTGGAGGGAAACGGTTGCACGGGTTCCGTATGATAGACGGGTGCTTCTTCTTCCCCAATGTCTGAGGAACGAAGATGTCTGCAAAGCCGACAAAGACGAGTTCGGGTTGCTGTGTATGCAATGCGGAGGCTGCTGTATAGGAAGGATCCAGGCCGAGGCTGAAAAGCTGGGGTATATCGTTCTTATTGCAGAAGGAACGACCGTTGTCACAAAACTTCTCGGAAGCGGCAAGGTGGATGCAGTGATGGGCGCAAGCTGTATGGATGTTCTGGAAAAAACTTTCCCTTTTCTTGTTTCCGGCGCAATACCGGGTGTTGCGGTGCCATTATTGAGGAACGGCTGCCGCAGCACTGCAGTCGACGAATCATGGATTATGGACGCAATTCAGCTATCCAGCGAAAAAGGTTTTCATCCTTATCTGAACATCGACGAGTTCAAGGAAGAAGTCCGCAAATGGTTTGGGGAGAAGGAACTGAGCAAAGTCACAGGCCGGAAGTCAACATTGACCGAGAAAGTTGCTTTTGACTGGCTGAGCTGTTCGGGCAAGAGATGGCGGCCGTTTCTGACAGCTGCAGTCTATGGTTCTTTGAGTGGGGACCTGAATAACATTCCTGAAGAGGTCCGGAGGGTTTGCGTTGCTATAGAGTGTTTTCATAAGGCTTCGCTCGTCCATGATGACATTGTCGATAAAGATGATTATCGTTACGGCAGGCCGACGGTACATAAAGAGCATGGAATGCCGTTTGCTCTTAACGTGGGCGATTTTCTCGTAGGGCTGGGTTACAGGTTGCTGTCCGATTGCGGATTACCTGCCGAGCGCACAGCATCACTTGTGCGTTTTGTATCTCAGGCTCACTCTGAGCTTTGTGTAGGGCAGGGCAAAGAGCTGGCCTTGATTGTTCAAAAGGAGCCAGTCTCACCGCATGAAACAATTGAAATATTCCAAATGAAGACTTCTCCTTCATTTCGTGCGGCTCTTCTCTGCGGCGTCGTGTGCGGGCGCGGCGGCGATAATATGCTGGAGGCAATCAGCAGGTTCAGCAATTCGCTGGGCATTGCCTATCAGATACGTGATGATCTGGATGACTTCGGGGAGTCTGAGCACGGTGACGGAGTCTGTGGAAGACTCTCGTTATTATTCTCTCTTGTCTATGAACGGGCGGCGGATCAGGAAGCAAGAAGTCGGCTCGTCCGCCTGCCGAGACATGGCGGCGGTAATAGCGACGAACTGAACGAGTTGATTAATCGTCTGAATGTCAGGGAACGAGCACAGCAGATGATGGAACATTACAAGCAGGAGTCGCTCAGATGCCTAACGGAAATAGATAATGCTCCTCTTAACGAACTGCTCCGTAAATTGGTAAGGAAAATTGTAAAATGAAGCAGCCCCAGGCTGAGTTGGCTTTTGCCGGAACATAGAATGCTGAAGAGAAATCGCCAAAACCGGCAGGACGGATTCTTGGAGCATACCCTCAGGACTCACCACAGACAAATGCCAGCAACGCCATCACAACAAATGTTAAATGCGGCTCAGGCCGGTTACAAAAGTCTTACTCCTGACGCCGCTGAAAGATTGCGCATCTTTATTCTCTCCCGCATTGACGTCAGAGGCGGATTCAAGGCGCTGGATGAAAGCCCCGATCTCTACTATACGGTATTCGGCCTCGAATGCATGCTTGCGGCAGGCATGGATATTTTCCCGGCGCATATTGATGAATTGCTTTCAAGGCATAATACAGAGACCGCCTCCAATATTCTGACCGTTGCCTCCCTCGCTCGGCTTATTTGCAGGATCGGGTGTGTCAATCATGCTGAAATGGCGAGACTGGCCGAGCAAATAGAAGAATTCAGAAGAGACGACGGCGGCTACGCTGACAGTAGGGATAGCCTAAGCGGTTCAGTGTATGCTTCTTTCCTCATTACTCTAGCGTACTCTGACATGAATGCCGAATTGCCCGACGGAGAGAAATTAATCAATTTCGTTCTTGGAAGACAGGCGCAGGGAGGCGGGCTTGTTAATCGATGTTCGGAGGCAGAGCCCTGTGCCACTTCTACTGCAGCGGGCATTGTTATCCTGAACCACTTTGGTATGTCAACCGCGCTTCATGCCGGCTGGTTGCAGTCGCTTGAGGCCGGAAGCGGCGGGTTCTATCTTTCGGTAAAATCTGCAACTGCGGACCTTATTTCGACTGCTGTAGCTGTTCACGCACTATCCCAGGTTTCCGCCGGGCACGGCCGGAGCCTGCTGCATGCAGAATTTGTTCGGTTGTTCTGGCATCCCGAAGGCGGGTTCTGCGGCGTTCCGGCGGGCGACCACCCGGACTGCGAACATACATTTTATGCGCTGATGGCCCTTGGAGACCTGGTCAATGGTTGATCGGAACCGGATCATAAAGGCCAGCGCGAAGGTGGCCGGCAGTCTTATGTCGGCCCGTGAAGAGGTGTCATGGGAAGGACATCTTTCAAGCAGTGCGTTAGCCACCGCAGTGGCATGTTTTGCCCTTTCGCGGCGTTCCCGAAAAGACTATTCGTCTGAAATTAAACGCTCTTTGCAGTGGCTTGCAGAAAACCAGAATCGCGATGGCGGGTGGGGCGACACGCCTGAAAGCAGAAGCAATATTTCAACCACGTTGCTGGTTCTTGCCGCATATGAGGATTCTGATGGCGGTAGCTTTGCCCGGCATCGAGCTCTTGCCCGGAGCTGGATTAAAGGAGTTGCGGGTGAATTCCAGCCTCTGAGTATAGCTTCGGCGGTCAAGAAACGATATGGGAATGACCTGACATTTTCCACGCCCATTCTTTCTGTGTGCGCCCTTAGTGGTATTCTCGGGGATGAAGAGCGGGCATGGCCGCTGGTGCCGCAACTCCCGTTCGATCTGCTGTTTTTGCCTTCGAGCTTGTACCGCCGCGGTCTCCTCAGGGTTGTAAGCTACGGCCTGCCTGCACTAATTGCTTTGGGTGTGCTTCATCATATTCGCCACCGTGCGCGCGGCATACTCCGGGCAAAGGCGAGGGATGTTCTTATTCCGCGGGCGCTGAGTCGCCTTGACAGAATGCAGCCTGTCAGCGGCGGTTTTCTTGAAGCGCAGCCTCTTACCGGATTTGTTGTTGGCTCGCTTTGTGCTGCGGGCTATTCATCTTTGCCGGTTGTAAGCAGGGGATGCCGGTTTCTGCGAGATACGCAACGGCCGGACGGGAGTTGGCCGATTGATGTTAATCTCAGTACCTGGCTTACCTCGCTGTCTTCAAGCGCTCTGACTTCGGGGGAGGAGCAAGATCATCTACTATCGAGCGGGCAGAAAGACAAAATCGTGCGCTGGCTTCTTGATGCACGCATTGCTGAGCCGGATCCAATGACCGGGGCCGAAGGCGGTTGGGGATGGACAGACCTTCCCGGCAGGGTTCCCGATGCCGACGATACCAGCGCTGCCATGATTGCCTTGAGCGATCTTGGCGCTGAAGGCGCGGAAGTTGAGCATGCTGTGAGAGCAGCCTCCTCATGGCTGATTAGCCTGCAGAACAGGGACGGAGGTGTTCCGACCTTCTGCAGGGGATGGAGCGGGTTGCATTTTGATCGGAGTTGCCCGGACATAACTGCTCATGCCATTCATTCCTTATTCGTGTGGTCCAAAGTTTCAGGTGTGGCCAACAAACGGTTTATTGCCCGGGCTGCAAGGTATCTGCGCGAAACACAGAAAGGCGACGGGTCATGGGAACCCTTGTGGTTTGGCAACGAATCTGTGCCGGGTATGAGCAATCCTGTTTTCGGGACAGGCCGTGTTTTGAGTGAGTTGTCAAATGTAACAGCGCTTCATTCCGAACTGGGCCCATCGATTGCTGCCGGGCGTGATTTTCTTGTCCGTATGCAGAATAACGATGGAGGGTGGGGCGGCAGTGCCGGCGCCCCTTCGACAGTGGAAGAGACATCGGCAGCTCTAGCCGCACTTGCAGAATCGGATAACTGTAAAGCCATAAATCGCGGGCTTGCATGGCTCTCGGACACGATACTTGAAGCTGACGGTGCGCCTGATCCCGCTCCAATCGGCCTGTATTTCGCCAGCTTGTGGTATGCCGAATCCCTTTATCCGCTTATTTTTGCAGTGAAATCATTCCGCGTTTTGAACGCCGTTGATACGCAAGGATGAAGACAGCGGGAGCGCCAATCGTTGACATCCAGGTGTAACGGACATGCAGATGGGATTATCGCATGAACTTGCTCACGAAGGGTGAAGTCTCGCCCTGCCGCAAGAAATGACCTGATGGTCCTTCGCCAAGGAACTCGGAGAACCAGGACTCATGTTCGATTTCCTCATTCAGAATCGCCTGTGCAAGCGCATACGTACGGTGGTCCTTACCAGCGGTCATGTCGCAGATACCGCTGTATTGTTGCACCGCACAACGCTCTGCATTCACAAGGACAGTCAAGATTGCTTTTACGTCAGTTGGGTCTTCTGGCAGTTTCGCCGGGGGGCAACCTGACAGATCATGAAATTCTTTCATATCGTTGGGCAGTTCGCCGCCGAGTTCATAGATCCGCGGCACAAGGGCCTCGAAATGATTCCTGTCCTCAATCCGAGCGGTTTCCGCAATCTGCTTTACACCTTCTCCGTCGAGGCCAACCAGATTATAACGCAAATGCGTATAGTAGAAGAACGTTGTAAGTTCTGCTGCCGCATTTGCGATCAGTTTCTTCACCAGATCATCCACGTTTACGCCTGCATCCGCAACCATTTGTCTTGCAATTTTTGCCATTGTCTGTGTCCTTTCCTTTAGCCCGCATATCTCACGGAATTTCGTAGCTGCCTGTCCGCCATCCGGCGGAAG
>CAYSRM010000129.1:0-4881 GCA_964433435.1 uncultured Victivallales bacterium | reverse complement strand
TCTGTTTTAATTAAAGGTTAATAGGGAGAAGGGATAACTATGCCTACAAATAAAGAAGGACCTAAATACGACGCCACCAGAATAACCGTACTTGAGGGCATTGAAGCGGTGCGAATGCGCCCGGCCATGTACATCGGAGATACAGCTTCAAGAGGACTCCATCACTGCGTTTATGAAGTAGTGGACAACAGCATAGATGAAGCCCTTGCCGGATACTGTTCGCGCATCAGCGTTAAGCTTAATGCCGACGGTTCAGTGTCAATCTCGGACAACGGACGGGGAATTCCCGTTGACGAACACGCCACAGAAAAAAAGCCGGCGGTAGAAGTTGTGCTTACCACACTTCATGCTGGCGGCAAATTCGACAATGAAAGCTACAAAGTATCAGGCGGCCTGCACGGGGTCGGCGTCTCCTGCGTCAACGCCCTGAGCGAATGGCTTGAAGTGGAAATCAGGCGCGATGGAAAAGTTTACCATCAGCGTTTTGAACAGGGCCACCCGGCATCTAAACTGGTTACGCTCGGAAAAGCAAAAAGCACCGGCACAAAAATCACATTTTCCCCGGATCCCTCAATTTTTTCGGTCACCGAGTTCGACTCGGAGGCACTTACAACCCGTCTCCGCGAATTTGCCTTCCTGAACAAAGGCCTGGAAATCAAGTTCATTCGCGAAGATCCCCAACAAGAAGAATTGTTTCAATACTCTGGAGGTATAGCCGAATTCGTCCGGCACATTAACCGCGCCAAAAACGCGCTGCATCCCAAAGTGATATACTTTGAGAAGGAACGAGACGAGGTCGCCGTGGAAATTGCGATGCAGTATACCGACGCATATTCCGATAATATAATGTGTTTTGCCAACAACATCAATACGATCGAAGGCGGAACCCATCTGAGCGGCTTTCGATCCTCCCTTACACGAACAATTAACGGCTACGCAAGGGCAAACAAGCTGATAAAAGAAGACAAGGAATCCATGTCGGGAGAAGATATCCGGGAAGGACTCACGGCAGTTGTCAGCGTGAAAGTCCCCAACCCCCAGTTCGAAGGCCAGACCAAAACCAAGCTGGGCAACAGCGAAGTCCAAGGCATTGTAGAATCCATAGTCAACGAAGAACTCAACACATATATTGAGGAACACCCCTCGGTCGCAAAACGTGTCATAGACAAAGCCCTGGTCGCGGCAAGGGCCCGCCAGGCGGCCAGGAAAGCGCGCGACTTGACCAGAAGAAAGGGCGCGCTGGATAGCGCCGCTCTGCCCGGAAAGCTCGCAGACTGCTCGGAACGCAAACCCGAAAAATGCGAACTGTACGTAGTCGAGGGCGACAGCGCCGGCGGTTCGGCAAAACAGGGACGCAACCGTGAATTCCAGGCCATACTCCCGCTTCGGGGCAAAGTCCTGAACGTGGAAAAGGCAAGGCTGGACAAGATTTTAAGCAACAACGAGATCAGAACCCTTATAACCGCTATCGGCACCGGAATAGGAGACGAAGACTTCGATATCAGCAAGCTACGCTACCACAAGATAATCATAATGACCGATGCCGATGTCGACGGAGCACATATCAGGACACTGCTCCTGACTTTCTTCTACCGGCAAATGCCCGAACTGATCAAACGCGGCTACGTATATCTGGCTCAACCGCCGCTTTACAAGGTGAGCAAAAAGAAAAGAGAAGAATATATTGACACCGAAGAACATCTCACCCAGCGACTCCTTGAAATGGGAACAAGCAATATTTCCGTGGAATACAAGGACAACAAGACCTTCAAGAGCAAAGAGCTCATCAATATCCTTTCTATGTTGACCCGCATTGAAAGCATCATGAATCGCCTGGCGCGCAAAGGCATTAATCTGGACGACTACCTGTCAAAAAGAGATCCCGAAACAGGTCATTTTCCAAAATACCGCGTCAGTGTCGATGATGGCGCACAGTCCGAGGTCTATTACGTCTGTAACGACACTCAACTCAAGAAACTGGCCGAGGAACTCGAAAAAGAGACAGGTAAACAGCTCGAGATTTTCAGCGATGAATCAGGCGAAACAGCAGAAGAGGAATCAGCAATCCGGTCCGAGGAAATCTATGCCGCGCCGGCGTTGTTCAAACACGTTACAGCGCTTGAGAAGAAAGGGTTCAGCCTGGACCAGCTCGATCCATCCTCCGACCCAGTCTGTACAATAATAAGCGGGAAGGAAAACGTGCCCGTCTATTCCCTGCCGGAAATGCTGGCAACAATTACGGAGATGGGCAGAAGAGGCCTGAGCATCCAGAGATACAAAGGCCTCGGCGAAATGAATCCCGATCAGCTCTTCGAAACAACAATGGATCCTTCTGGCAGAAAGCTACTTCAGATAGTCCTGGAAGATGTCGTCAGGGCGGACGAAATCTTTACAACCCTGATGGGCAGCGAGGTCGCTCCAAGAAAGAGCTTTATCGAAGAAAACGCCTTGAATGTTAAAACTCTGGACGTGTAACCGGAACCAACCAGTCTCCATATACTGAGATATAGAAAGGGTAACCGCATTTATGAACGGCGAAGAACCAGTGGAAAAAATTGAGCAGACCGGAATAGACGAGGAAATGCGCTCCTCATACATCGATTACTCTATGAGCGTAATCGTGGGCAGAGCGCTGCCCGATGTGCGGGACGGACTGAAACCCGTCCACCGCAGAGTGCTTTTTGCAATGCGGGAACAGGGCAACATGCATAATAGGCCCTACAGAAAATCAGCCAGAATAGTCGGAGACGTCATAGGTAAATACCACCCCCACGGAGACGTGGCTGTTTACGATACTATGGTGCGCATGGCCCAGCCATTCTCAATGCGATATCCCCTGGTCGACGGCCAGGGCAATTTCGGTTCTGTCGACGGCGACCCGCCGGCGGCAATGAGATATACCGAAGTAAGAATGGACCGGCTAGCCGAAGAACTTCTCGCCGACATAGACAAAGAAACAGTCGAGTTCGGGCCCAACTACGATGAATCACTGGAACAACCGCTGGTCCTTCCATCAAGGTTTCCGAACCTGCTGATCAACGGGTCCACAGGCATAGCCGTGGGTATGGCCACCAATATCCCGCCGCACAATATGACCGAGGTCATAGACGCGCTCACCCACCTCATCGAAAAGCCGCGTGCAACCGCAAAAGATCTGATGCAGTTCGTCAAGGGTCCGGATTTCCCAACCGGGGGGATAATATGCGGCCTTAAGCCAATCGAAGAGATGTATACTACCGGCAGAGGACAGATGAAAGTCCGGGGGCGCGCTCATATCGACGAAACAAAGAGCGGCAAAGAGGTTATAATAGTTTCCGAACTGCCTTATGCGGTGAACAAAGCCAAACTTATAGAAAGCATTGCCAAACTGGTTCACGATAAAACCATAGAAGGCATATCCGATATACGCGACGAGTCCAATAAGGAAGGCATACGGGTTGTCATCGAGCTGAAAAAGGCCGTGGTTGCCAAGGTGATTCTGAACAGGATATATAAACTCACCCAGCTCGAAACCACTTTTGGAGCTATCCTGCTTGCGCTCGACGACGGACGCCCCCGCACCATGAACCTCAAGGAGATACTACAGAGATATCTCGCTCACCGTCTGGAAGTTATAAGAAAACGTTCTGAGTACGAATTGCGCAAGGCCGAAGCCCGCGCCCATGTCCTGGAGGGACTTAAGATTGCCCTGGACAACCTGGACGAAGTTGTCAAAACCATCAAGGCCGCAAGGTCACGCGACGAAGCCCGGATCAACCTGATGAAACGCTTTAATCTGTCCGAAATCCAGGCAAAAGCAATTCTTGATATGCGACTCTACCAGCTTACAGGCCTGGAACGCGAAAAGCTGGAAGAGGAATACCTCGAACTCATCAAGTACATCACTTATCTTAAAGACCTTCTTTCCAGCGACGCAAAACTGTTCGCCGTAGTAAAGGATGAACTCGCCGAAATAAAGAACACTTATGGGGATGCCCGGCGAACGGACATAGCTCCGTTCGAAGGCGAAATCAACATGGAAGACCTCATCGCAAACCGCGGCTGCATCATAACGGTAAGCCACGCCGGCTATATCAAACGAGTTCCAACGGGCACATACCGGTCCCAGAAACGCGGAGGTAAGGGAGTGGCCGGAATGTCCATGCGGGAAGAGGATTTCGTCCAACACGTCTTTTCCGCCAACACCCACGATTATATTCTGTTCTTCACTGGAAAAGGAAAGGTGTACTGGGAAAAAGTCTACGAATTGCCCGAAGCAAGCCGCACCGCACGAGGTAAAGCCATCGTAAACCTTCTCAATATAAGCGGCGACGATTCGATTGCTTCACTTATACGGGTCAAGGACTTCTCAGACCAGAAACACCTTATGATGGCAACAAAAAACGGTATTGTTAAAAAGACAAACCTCTCGGCCTTCAAAAACCCTCGCAAAGATGGCGTCATCGGTATACGCATAGACGACAACGACGAACTTATAGGCGTGAAGCTGACCGGAGGCAGCGATGATGCAATGCTCGCAACAGTTCGAGGCATGAGTATCCGCTTTCCAGAATCAGAGTTGCGCGACATGGGCAGAGCCACCAGAGGCGTAAAGGGAATTGCCTTGAGCAAAAACGACGCCGTCAAGAACATCGAGATAGTCAATCCAAAAGCTACCTTCCTGGTCTGCACAGAAAAGGGCTACGGGAAACGAACCGCTTTCAATCAGTACCGCCTGCAAAAAAGAGGCGGCAAAGGTATAATTGCCGTCAAGCTTTCCGAAAGAAACGGTTTAGTTGTCGGAGCTCACGCAGTGTTGGATTCCGACGCGCTGATGCTTATTACAGCCAAAGGCAAAATGATCCGTATAGAAGCAAATGATATAAGCATGATAGGCAGGGC
>CAYSRM010000128.1:0-4911 GCA_964433435.1 uncultured Victivallales bacterium | reverse complement strand
GTTTTGATCTGATCTTTCGGCTTACTGATGGAGAAGTATTGGATTTGACGCCCTCTGGGACGGCCCGGAGGACCGTCCTACGGGGACGCACTTCTTCAATTGGAACCCCTTTAGCCTGCAAGAAACTGACTTATGGGTAAAGGGCAGGGTTAGCCCGAATATAGCGCTGAGCAGTTGGTTCGGTTGCTTGCTGTTGAGCATGCACCTGTGCAGCCTGCCGTACCTCAGACAGGTCAGTCTGCGTAGGACGGTGCTCTGCGCCGTCCCGCCGGCGAGAGATGACGGAATATTGGTTCTTCATGGAAGTATGTTGTCACAGGTGTCTTCTGATAGATAAGTGAGACAGAAGAGAACGGTTAAGTGTCGCGTTTAAGTGTCTGAATCCGTGCACTTAACCGCAACCCCTTCCGCACGTTTCCCTGCGCGCCAATTACATTGTTGATCGAAATGCTTCCAGTCATTACGCTCAGGATAATGAAAACAAGAAAAACAATCCGGAAAATAGTCAAACGCAACGGCGACATCGTGCCCTACGATCGATCCCGTATCACCGAGGCGATATATAAGGCCACAGAGGCCACTGGCCGGCCGAGTCGCAAACTTGCCGAAGAGATGGCGGCAAGGGTCGAAAATGCGGTAATAAGCGCCTACGGAAACAATTCAATACCGACGGTTGAAGATATCCAGGACGTGGTCGAAACCGTTCTAATGGAAAACCACCACACAGGCATAGCCCGCAAATACATAATCTACCGCCACAAACGCGCAATGGCCAGAGCTGCTGAAGACTATAAATTCCAGGTTACCGACAACGTTCCCTACAAAAAAATCTACGAGGTGCTCCGTTGGAATATGGAGCACGAATGCGATAGTGTCCAGTCGCTCAACAGGCTTGTCCAGCGCAAGCAGCTTCCCTCGCTGGCCGCAGAAGCTGACGCACGCTATCAGAACGAGATAAATTTTGCCGCAGCCTCCATGCTAGAGAGAATTAACGACCTGCGAATAGTCATTGTGGCCGGGCCTTCTTCCTCAGGCAAAACGACCACCACCATAAAAATCAGCGAGCAACTGGCAAAAGCCGGTCTCCAACTGCGCACAATAAACGTAGACAACTACTTCTTTAATCTTGACAGGCACCCGATAGATGAATTCGGAGATTACGATTACGAGACACCACACGCTCTTGACCTTGAACTTATTAACCGGCATCTCGTAAAACTTCTTAACGGCGAGACTGTTAAGACGCCCCACTACGACTTCAAGAAAGGTGTCAGAACTCTCGACGTACACAAAATGAAGCTGCGTAAAAACGAACTGCTGCTGATAGACAGCCTTCATGGGCTTTATGCCAACATGACCAGAAGCATCCCCGCAGAAAAGAAATTCAAACTCTATATAGAGACACTCGGCCAGTTCAGGGCTGCTGACGGATCCTTTATGAGATGGGCGGACAACAGATTATTGAGAAGGATGATACGTGACAAAGACCATCGCAACTATAAACCGATTCAGACACTGACCCACTGGCACTATGTGCGTAAAAGCGAACTTAAACACATTATCCCTTTTATAAAGGATGCAGATTACATTGTGAACAGCGCCGTGCCGTACGAGCTGCCCATCCTTAAATTCAAATTGTTCCGATACTTATCCAGAGCAAAAGACAAATTCAAGTACGACCCAAAAAGACTGGACGCTCATATCCGAGCCAATCGCGTTTACGATCTTCTCCAACCCATGCGCGGTGTGCGTGATCACAGCTTTGTCGCAGATAAATCGCTCCTTCGCGAATTCATTGGTGGCAGCAGATATAAATACTGATCACAGCGCCAGGGGTATCGGTCACTTGCCTCCAGTAGCATTGTCTACCGCGCGTGTTGCCCCGGAATGCCGCATCCAGCGCTTCTGAGACAAAAGCGCTACCATAATCACAACTGCTGCGATAACGTATATCAACCCGAGTATAGCCATGACCAGCAACTTGACCTTGATTTCCCATGGCAGACAGATAAACAGCGCAACATGAAGAAGCAGAAGTCCAAGAAACAGGACCATACTGCACACAACAAGACCGACCAAAGCCATAATCCCCAGTCTTGCCGCCCGCACACCTTTGACATAAGCCACAGCAGCCTGAATCTTACCAAGCCTCACAAGCCGCCTGCGTTCCCCCTCAACAGCCTGCATGAAAAAAGAAAGTATTATCTCTCTGATCCTTGTTGTCCATTGCTCCATAATCTCGTCCGCCTTTCCGCTTACCCGTTGAACCAGGCGCTGAGGTTCGCACGATAGCTAATCCTCAATATCTTTCCAACATAATCTGTGAATAACACAAATCTCTGCTTTCCGCGCCAAAACTTGCGGGTACCGAAATATTACGTGTACTGAGTATTCCCAAAACAAGCGAGTTTTCCCGCTGCCCCCCATAACCCGCGACTGAGCCGTCTCAGCCGAGGAAAGCCTGGTATCTCCGGGCATTTTTCGCCGTCTCGCGACGGAATCCTCGCTTATTCCGGGACTATTTGCGGCCCATCAGGTACCCGAGGAACAGTGCTCCCACTGCGGCAAACCCCATTGCTTTCCATGGTTGCTCATGCACACACTGGTCCACATCCTGGACAGATTTCCGAGCCCTTTCCTCACCTCTTCTTTCAAGATCCTTTACCTTCTCAAACCCGCTATAAGCCTTCTGCTCGGCCTCGCTCTCCAGGCCAGTGACGAAGCTCTTCAAATTTCCGTATTTGTCTTTCATGAGCCGCTTAAGTTCGGCCTCCTCATCTTTCGCCGCATCGCTCAGAATATTAAGCGCGTCCTTCATTTTTTCCTTGTTTTCCGCCGTGCTTGCCATTTCTTACTCCTCCTTTCATATAAATGCCACCAGCCACACTTTATATGTATGGCCATTTGATCTCATCCTGGCAGCACCCCGGGAATAAGGCAATAGGCGTTTCCCTGATGATTAGACTCGTTATCTCTTAACCCGCATATCTCACAGAATACGGTTAAGTGTGGCGTTTAAGTGTCTGGATCCGTACATTTAGTCGCAACCCTTTCCGCCGCAAGCGGACCTGCCTCAGACACGGCAGGCTGAAAGAAACTGACTTATGGGTATCGTACGTTAAAATGCATTCTGTAACCCTCTGCAACGCCCCCGTTCCTACTTCATCCTCACGAGCTTGTACTCCGAACTTCCTGCACCCAGCTTTTCAAGCGATCTTACCTGCTCAAACGGATCGCGTCCGTGAAGCTTCTCGAAAAGATGTTTGCCCTTTCCGAGTTCAAACGGCGGAGTGATCGAACCGGGTATAAGGTCCTTTGTCTTTATCGCCTTAAGAGAAGAGTGCTCGACAGCCACAATGTCTTCGCTCCCCATTATCCCAATATCAGGAACAAGATAAGGAGTGGTAAGCCCCCAGCAATCGCAGAATATCGTGATATTCGTCAGCACGTTAATATGAAACACATTGCCCGGTTTAACCGTATCCACAACAAGCTTTGCGACCCTTGCCAACCCTTCCTGAAATCTGTCGAACTTGCGATTCGACATCTTTATCGCTCCCGTCGGACAAATGAGAGCGCAGTGCTGGCACATCTTACAGTGATGCCAGAATATCTCGTATTCACCCTTTTCATTGAATTTGTTTGCGTTTGTTGGACACTCTTCTATGCACTTGCCGCAATGAATACATTTCTTCGCGTCCCATACAAGCTCGCCCTCAAGGGAGTGCAGTTTCCCTCGCGTCTTTCCCGGTATGCATCCCATCCCGAGATTCTTGCAAGCTCCGCCAAAGGCGCAATCTCCATGGCCTTTAACATGAGAAAAATTAATCAGCACATCGGCATCAATTATCGGACGGCTCATAAGCACACTTTTCATGTGCTTCCAGCCGGTCATCTTCCTGACCACATCATGGCCGTCCCTGCCAAAACAGGATCGAATCGGCGCGCCGAAAACCTCTTCGGTATACCCACGCTTTGCGATGTCCTTGATGCTGTCGTCGGTAACAAACACCTTCTTGGGCTTGCCTTTTTTAACGTGCTCTACAAGCAGGCGCACAAATAGAGGGTGTATTGTGGAATACCCCAGCGCTCCGCCCAAATGCATCTTGATCGCTACAGTCTTGCCTGCAACCCGGTCCCCTATCGGCATTCGTTCCAGCAACCTCTGAAACCTCGCGGGTAAAGTAAGACTCCGATCCATCTTCTCCGGCCTGGCGGAAGCGAAAAAAACTTCTGATTTTTCGGTCATATTTATTGCCTCCTTGCTTACTGGCTTTGGTTCTAATGAACAAAATATACCATACAGAATGTGTACGCTCAATCTATCTTTGAAAGAGATACACAAATCTGCGGCAAAAGCATGCTCCTGGCAATTCTCGTTTCCGGCATGGCGCATGTCGCGACGCAGTTCATCAAGAAATACCTTTATCCTGAAATCAGGATTATGGTAAATTGAAATAACTTTTTGATAATGTTCAAATGTTGACACCGAACAACATATCGACAGAACAGAAACCGGAAACTATTAAGAACAATGGGGGATTTTTTTGACAGGATAAACAAGATCAACAGGATAGCCTTTTGGCAATTATGGGGTTATGCCCGCATGAGTGCGGGCATGTTATGTTTTCCTTATCCTGTAAATCCTGTTAATCCTGTCCAATATACCTCTTTAAAAAATCTCAGGCGTTAACTTTTGAACGATATTAACTTTTTGGAATAGTTTTCTGATCGGAGGCAGGATCATGCAAACAGTCGCCTTGATGATAATTGCGTTCGCAGGGTACCTTGTCGCATATCACACTTACGGCCGATTTCTGGCACGTAAAATTTTCCGCCTGAATCCCGACACTAAGACCCCGTCCGAAACACTTAAAGACGGCTTTGATTTCGTCCCTACCCGCAAAGGCA
>CAYSRM010000127.1:0-4997 GCA_964433435.1 uncultured Victivallales bacterium | reverse complement strand
TGCCTTCAATTTTCACTTGTAATCTCTTTGCACAGGCGTCAGATCAAGAAACTGGTCCAGAAAATAGCGATACTTGAAGCTCGCGCAGAACTCAATCAGCAAAAGGGCAGGACCTGATTCCATACGGTTATGAAGGCAGCTCTCACAACAGCCCCGGTTACAATGAAAGAACGCTACGGGAAATTTGCCGGCGCCGGAAGCACCGAACCGTCTTTCGGACTCGTGTCTATTGGCTCTTTTGCAAAAAAAGCATCTCACAATATCAAGCTTATAGAGGCTGCGGCTCAAAATCTGTCAATCGAAGCGACGCGGAAAACAATTTTAGCCCAGGAACCTATGGTGACAGGGATATCATCAACCACAATGGGAATCAGCGCGACTCGCAGTCTTTCGGAACAACTCAAACGTTCATCGCCTGATATGATTATCGTGCTCGGCGGCTGTCATGCCAGCGCTCTGCCTAAAGAAACGCTTAATGCATTACAGGCTGTCGATCTGCTCGTAACGGGCGAAGGCGAACAGACTTTTGCCGCAATCCTTGAAGCCATTGAAGGATCAGGTTCTATCCCAAAGGGACTCAAAGGAACGGCCTACAGGGAAAACAATGGCGTCGCCATCGCCCCTCGCCGAGAACTTATTGACCCGCTGGACTCCCTGCCCTTCCCCGAATGGGGACTGCTCGAAGGCTTTCCTGAAAGTTTTCATCCGTCTCCTGCCAGGATCAGGCGCTGGCCTTGCGCTTCCGTTGTTCTGACGCGCGGATGCCCCAACCAATGCACATTCTGCGACAGGTCAGTGTTCGGCAACGCATGCAGAGCTTACAGCCCGGAATATGCCGTTGAAATGCTGCGTCAGCTTAGCGTCAACTTCGGGGTTCGGGAAATACTTATTGAAGACGACACTTTTGTAATACAAAAAGAGCGCGTCCGTCAGTTCTGCGAACTTCTGATAAGAAAAGGACTGAAACTGTCATGGTCGTGCCTTGGTAGAGTCGACCGTATGGATAAAGATATCCTCGCATTAATGCACAAGGCCGGATGCTGGCACATTTCCTATGGCATAGAAAGCGGAAGCCCCGAAATCCTGCAAAGGGTAAAAAAGAATATCGACCTTGACACTGTTAACTCCACGCTTTCGGCGACTAGAGCCGCAGGCATTGAAACAAAAGGGTTCTTCATACTCGGCCTTCCGGGTGAAACTCCTGGCGCCATCGAGCAAACCCGGCAACTTCTTCGGAAAATTCCCGTGGACGATATTACAGTAATGCGGTTCACCCCTTTTCCCGGCTCTGAGGAATACCGCCTCTTGCAACAATCGGGGGAAACAAGGTTCCAGTGGGAACGCATGAACACACTGGCCACTGCCTACGTTCCGGAAGGCATGACCCACGAAAGCCTCGACAAGGCGCACTCGCGACTCCTTAAAACTTTCTACTCCCGCCCTGACGTTCTTTTCCGGCACGGGCTCAAAGCCGTGCGGCGTCCCCGCACAATACCGCATATGTTGAACGGCCTTAATGTCCTCAGAAAGGCGACGGCGTGAAAACGGCTGCACAATCAGATAAACCCGATGTTACGGTAATAATCGTTACCATGAACAGGCCTGATCTCTTGAAGAACTGTCTCGATCATATCCTGAACCAGACGCACCAAAACATCCATATCATTGTCGTGGACAACGGATCCTCGCCGCCCGTTGAACAAAGTTGTTCAGGCTACAATCGGGTGACCTTTCTGCGGAAGGCGACAAACACGGGCTTTGCGGCAGGCAATAACAGCGGCATTCGCGCCACAGACAGCAAATACGTGGCGCTTATCAACAACGATGCAATGGCCGAACCGGACTGGATATCTTCAATGGTTGAAACAGCCGAAGCGAATCAATCTGCAGGGGCCGTGGCGTCTTTAATTATTGACGGAAACAATCCCGAGGTGCTGGATTCCTGCGGCGTTCATGTGGCGGCAGACGGTATGTCGCGCCAGGCATTCAAAGGAAGGAAGATATCTGAGTTTTCACCCCCAGCAGAAACGCTTGCATTCAGCGGATGCGCCTGCCTTTTGCGGCGCAATGCTCTTTCAACAGCGGGCCTCTTTGATCCCCGCTTTTTTGCATACTGCGAGGATACTGACCTGAGCCTCCGCCTGCGCTGGCAGGGATGGAAAGTCGCAGTCTCGCCACAGGCAAGGGTAAAACATCTCTATTCAATGACCGGCGGCGCTCATTCCCTGGACAAGGTATTCTGGGTGGAACGCAATCATTTCTGGGTCGCCCTGAAAAACTTTCCCGCAAGTCTGCTCTGGTGTTTGCCTGCGGTTACAATGTACCGATTCGCGCTGCAGGCAAGGCTGATTCAAAGAGGCTCTCTTGCCCCGTTCGTCAAGGCGCATAATCGCCGACAAATTGCCGCGGCAATCGCGCGAGCTCATTACTCGGCGTTTGCCGGCACACCGGACATGCTTCTTAAACGGCGCGAACAAATGCGGAACCGGAGAATTCCGACGCAGGAAATGTCTTCATCGCTCAAGCGATACCGTCTTTCCATGCGCCTAACCCTTGGAGAAGTTTAAAATGAAGATCGCTGAAATAGTGGCTTCTTTCCCCCCACACCACGGCGGCACCGGATACATCTGCTATCAGAACTCCATGGCATTGGCTCGGCTGGAACATGATGTGACGGTATTTGCTGTCGATTACGGCGATATAAAAAACCGGCCAGATCCTGAAGAGATAACCGTTGTGCGCCTGAGACCGAAACTGAGATATCGGGACGGGGCAGTTCTGCCACAGCTTCTGCCCCGGCTCAAGAGGTTCGACATATTTCATCTCCACTACCCTTTTTACGGCGGAGCCGAATTTGTCCTGGCGGCATCGCTACTATACCAGACACCGTACCTTGTAACTTATCATATGGATGTGCGCGGTTTATCGTCTACTCAGAATGCGGCAATAAAGATATACGAATCGCTTTTCCAGCGCGCTGTAATCAAACGCGCGAGCGCCGTTGCCGGACCGAGTCGCGAATTCCTTGCCCAAAGCAAGGTGTCTTCGCTTCTAAATGCAGAACGCGTCGCCGACATACTGTACGGCGGCGTTGACACCGGCGTCTTTTACCCGCGCCCTCGTCCGGCCGATCTTGTCAAAAAGCACAGACTGGAAGGCAAAACAATCATCCTTTTTGTGGGCAACCTCCAGCCGTTCAAAGGACTGCACATCCTTATGCAAGCGCTGACGAAACTGGAAGAGCGCCATGATGTCGTTCTACTGGTCGCGGGGGGTGGATACGGCGAACCAGAATATCGCCGTCTTTCAAACGAACTCAAAATTGAAGACCGCGTTATATTTGCCGGCCCCCAGTCGCAATCCGGCCGTCTGCCCGATTACTATGCGCTCGGCGACTTCCTCGTTCTTCCCTCGACACATTCGGAATCATACGGGCTTGTAATACTCGAGGCCATGGCAACGGGGCTGCCTGTAATCGTTTCCAACCTCCCGGGCCCTTCTCAACTCGTGGATGCAGGAAAGGATGGACTACTGGTAGGCCCCAACAATGATGATACACTGGCAGATGCTATCAAGTGGATGCTCGCCCACCCGGAAAAAAGAAAGAAGATGGGAGCTGCTGCTGCCGCCAAGACAGGACGTTACACCTGGCAGCAGGCGGGGAAAGAACTGCAAGCAACACTGCAGTCGTTTTTACCAGCTTCTACTTGATTTACATCATACGCATGTCGTCCAGGGCTCTCCGAATATTTTTTGACAGGGCCTCAAGTGAAAACCGCTCTTCAACATGTCTTCTAGCAGATTCCCCGAGTTTTTTGCGGCGGGGATCGTCTGCCAGGAGGTTTTTTAATCTGTCTGCAAAGGAATCCGCGGAGGATATTTCTGCCTGAACACCATTCTCTATATCAAGCCCCTCGGCTCCCAACTGAGTTGTCAACACGGCCTTTTTCATGGCCATGGCTTCAAGAACCTTGAATTTTGTTCCAGAGCCCGAGACTATCGGAGCAGCAACAACGCTGGCTCTCCCGAGATAAGGCAATACGCTGTCCACCATGCCTGTGATGTGAATATGATCGCATCCCGCAGCGCTATTCTTCATCGCTGAAGTCGGGCTCTTGCCGACAAGAAACAAACAATGCGGAACACTGTTCTGTATTGTTTTTGAGATGTCTATCAGCTCCAGTGCGGCCGCTTCGGTGGGAGGAAAAGCATAACCGCCGGTAAAGACAACATTGCCTGCTTCTTCCTCGAATTGGTCGGGCCGGTAACGTTCCATATCCAGGGCATTTGGCGCCACAAGCGCCTGCTTGACACCCATGTTTCTGTAATATTCTGCGTCAACACCGGATGCAGCCCACAATTGATCTGCCTTTCGAAGATGCCTCCGCTCAACAAAAAAACAGTTTAACCCAAGAACTGCGTTTTCAATTTTCTTAACTATTGAACGGCTTGAACGGGCCACCCGTAAATACAGCCGCGATTCAACATTTTGAGTGTCCACTATCACCTTGCACCCTTGTTTAGAGACTAAATCGCAAAGCTCCGACATGAATGTGTCGCCCAGAACGACCGCGTCAGGAGAGTAATCTGCTATTATTTCCCGAATAACTTTATTTCTTTTTGAAGACAAGTAACGTTGAGCCGGGATGCTTTTCATTCTCAAGACAGAAAGCAGACACCTTGCATACCGGGACCGACGGGTCTCTATTCTGGACGGCATAAACAGGACATCATCCAGGGCCAGCTTCTTCCGGTATTTGACCTCGGGGCGATGTCCGAGCACAATCATTCGGACATCCGCGACTTTTCGCATTGCGCGCCATAAAGCTTCAACACGCAATGGCGCCCCAAAATCAAGAGGCAAAGGAGAATATGGCGCAAAATACAGTATTTTCATTCTAACCTGTTCTATTCATATATGCCTTTAACACGCATATCTCACACTCCTCCGGCACAAACAATTGATAGCGCCATTATTGCAAGCCCAAATCGTTTTA
>CAYSRM010000126.1:0-5027 GCA_964433435.1 uncultured Victivallales bacterium | reverse complement strand
GCTAGTGACAGTATTTTATTGTCGCAAATTATGATTATGGATAGTGTTTAATCTATGAAATACAACCCTTTCATTTGCGCTCGCCCGGTCTGGCAAAAAAAACGTAATCTTGAAATGAATGTCCAGTTCGGACTTCGGGCTGTTTTTAATTCTGATTCCAAAGGGCCAGCACGACTGGTATGTGCGTGCTCAGGGTTTTATCGAGCGTGGTTGAATGGTCATTACATCGGTTACGGACCAGCTCGAACCGCGCGAAACTATTTCCGTGTTGATACATGGAATTTAGACGAACATTTGCAGACAGGTCTGAACCTTCTGGCTATTGAAACAGTTGGCTATAACGCTAACAGCTACGCGCTACCAGCTCAGTCTTCATTCATTATAGCCGAAGCCACATCCCGAAGCAAAGTACTGGCTTCAACAAACGGTAAAGGAATTAAGTTTCAAGGCATAGCGTTGAATGAACGCGTTCAAAAGGTTCAACGCTATAGCTGGCAGCGCCACTTCATTGAAGCCTATCATATGAACCGCGACTACGATTCCTGGCGTAGCGATCTCGATTTCGTTGCCAGGGAAACAGAACTGCAGACTACAAAAGATCAACCTGTTTTTCTACCGCGAAACGCGCCGCTACCAGCTTTTGATATTTTGAGACCTCAAACCATTGTTTCGCGCGGCAGCGTGCTTGAAAAATCCGAAATGGAAACCCAACCATGGCGAGATCGTTCCCTGACAGATATAGGTCCTCATTTCAAAGGCTTCAACATAGAAGATCTGGAACTTGTGGTCTCTGACGATCTGACAAAGTTAAAAGATGCCAGCAGCTTGTATATAAACGAAAAGTATGAAACAAGCCCTGATTTATGCCTGAATCGGGGAGAATGGGCTTTGCTTGATTTCGGAACCAATCAGACCGGATTCGTCGGTATTCACATTCACTGTTCCCAATCAACAAGGTTTCATGTTTTATTTGATGAAATTCTGAAACCAGACGGCAAATTGGATTTTTTGCGCCTGACATCTGTCAACGTCTTGACCTGGTTCCTGGAGCCGGGTGACTACATGATTGAGACGATCGAACCTTATACAATGCGCTGGATAAAGATACTATGCCTGGAGGGTGCATGCAAAATGTCATCGGTCTATATGCGCGAGCTTGCTTGTCCTGATACCAACATTGCCTTATTTCAGTGTTCTGATCCGGAGCTTGAGGATATTTTTGAAGCTGGCCGCGAAACTTTTCGCCAAAACGCAGTAGATATTCTAATGGACTGTCCATCGCGTGAAAGAGCAGGATGGCTTTGCGACAGCTTTTTTACCGGTCGAGTTGAAAAAACTTTGCGGGGAAAAAATTCCATCGAGCGGGATTTTCTGGAAAACTTTCTTCTGCCGGAGCATTTCCATCCCCTGCCCGATGGTATGTTGCCCATGTGTTATCCGGCTGACCATCCAACAGGAAACTTTATACCCAACTGGCCGCTATGGCTTGTGCTGGAACTGGAGGATTATCTCAACCGCGGCGGAGACAAATGCATTGTCTCCGCTTTTCAACCTAAAATTATGGACTTGTTCCGTTTTCTTAATGCCTTTGTTAATGAAGATGGCCTTCTGGAGAATCTGCCCGGATGGGTGTTTATCGAATGGTCAAAAGCAAACGATTACACTCAAGATGTAAATTATCCATCGAATATGTTATGGGCCGCGGCTTTAGAGGCGGCTGGTCGCTTGTACGGTAATGACTCGCTTAGGCGCCGGGCTTCGGCAGTCCGACATACTGTGCGCGAGCAGTCCTTTGATGGCGAGTGGTTTGTTGACAACGCGGTAAGAGATAAAACAGGTCGGCTTAAGCTTACAAGAAACCGTACAGAAACATGCCAGTATTACGCTTTCTATTTCGGCACGGCCGATCCATCCACATATCCGCTCCAGTGGACCCGCCTGCTGGATTCACTTGGTCCGCAACAAAAAGATACTTTGGACAACCTGCATCCCTCAAACATGCTTGTTGGCAACTGCCTGCGTCTGGAGTTATTGTCCAGATCCGGCCGAACGGCACAAATGCGCGATGAAATAACAAAGTTCTTTTTGACCATGGCAAAAACAACCGGCACTCTGTGGGAAAACAACGATACCTCTGCAAGCTGTAATCACGCTTTTGCTTCACATGTGGTTTGCTGGCTTTACAAGGATATTCTGGGATGCCGCATTTGTGAACACGAAAAAGTCGTACGTCTGCGTTTATCGGAAAGCGGGCTGAAATATGCCAGAGCTGTTCTGCCATTGGCAAACGGAACGGTTAACGTGCGGTGGCGGATAGAAAACAATACACTCTCATGCCGCGTCAAAGTCCCGCCAGGCTGGAATATCGAACCTGAGAATCTGACAGGTCTAAAACTGGACTTACAGGTTGAGCATTATCCGTCCTGCTGAAACGCAAATGTTAAAACCGCTGTTATTGTAATCGGCCTTGCACCATTAATTCCATGAGTTTTTACATCGGAATTGCCGCATTTCAAAACTCCTCACCTGTATCTACTTGAGGGCCGCCACATTCAGCTTCAGCGCCTTGAGTGTGAACGGTCCGCAGAATCCGTGCGCGTCAATCCATAACACGGTCTCGGTCTCAGGGTCCATGGTCACGGCATGTTCGCTGATCCCTTTTCGGGTTCCCTTGAAATTCCCCGCCGGGCCATCGACAATTCGCTCCGGATCACAGATCAGCGCCTTGAACTTACCGCTGCCAACATGCGCGAGCACAGCGTCCTGGCCAGGTATGTAAACCGCATCACGGCTTCCAATGCCCTCGACCCCAGCCTTTTCCCAGACTTTGCTTTCCAACGGGAAATAGTGAATATCATCGGCCAGGTAAATCAGGCGGTCGCGCTTGCTGTCGTACACAAGGCTATTGTATTCGCCGCCGCCCATCTTCTGTTTGTTGCCAACCTTTTCCCAGGTCCGGTTTGCGACATCAAGTTTCCACACCTGTCCCCGGTCAAGCAATAGTACGCCATGCGGTGTTGTCACGGCAGCGCCGTTGTATCCGCATTTGAACGGAGTATCAATCCGGTCCGCCCAGGCCCCGCTGCGGGGGTCGTACAGCCAGGTATAACGCCCCGACTTTCCGCTACGCTTACGATACCAGCCGCCGCCGCCCACATACGCCATGGCCACAAGGCCGCTGACCGGGTCGTAGGCATAGGTCTTGCGCGCGTGCATCGTCCACGGCTCGTCGTAATACGTCCGGCCCTTCGGACACGCAGCCTTAGCGCCATAAGGCCAGGGCTTGAATGTGGAATCCAGGTTGCGGCTCCAACGCCCGGTTCGCATGGAAAAATGATCCACGTTGCCGTTCACGTTGCCCGAATGCCCGCCGCCCCAGTAGATCAGCTCCCGGCGCCGTGTGTCGTACGTGCAGCTTGACCAGGTCCGGGCCTTGATCCTCTTTTCCGACGGGAGCGGGGTCCAGGTATTTTCCGGCAAAGCCGCAATCTTCGCCTGAAAAGCCTCCGGATCGGGCGCGGGAAGGTCATCGTACCATTTGCGCGAAAGCCAGACGCTCGCTGCCAGCGGCGGCTCCGGATTCTCGGTCATGCCTTTGTGCTCGGCCTCAGCAGTCGCCGCATCCAGCCGGTAGGCATAAACGGACAGGTTATGCGTCCATTGAAAAGTGGCCAACCCTATTACGATATCAGTGCCGGGAATAGCGTCCACTCGAAAGGCGGCGCTCCCTGGTGTTTTACCGGGCACAGGCCGCCAGCGATTGTCGGCTATGTCGTAGATCCAGTTGCCTTTCCTGCCGGCAAGAAAAACCTTGCCTGACTTTTCGAGGAAAGCCATGGAATGGACGCTCTGAGGCGGAGGACTGAGAGAAGGCTGGCGCCGGGTCCAAACGTTTCGTGCGGTGTCCAGCGCCCAGGTATCATTCAACTTCATGTCCAGATGATCGCCGCCGAAAAGCACAACCAATCCACGCTTGGAATCGTACACCATGTCCGTGTTGCAACGCGGCGGCGGCTGCGTGCGCAAAGCATCCACCGCACGGTAAAAGAGTATATCCTCTGCCGTTTCCAGCGCGGCAACGCGTTCAAGCTCCTGGAGCGTCCCGCCTTTGGCGACCGAAGCCGCGGCGGCTTTGACAAGCTCGGCGCCCGCTTTGGCCCGCGCTTTATCCTCGGCGGTCCAGTCCGCCCCCCTTGCCGACAAGGTTTGCGCCAGGGCGGAGATTTGCTTTGCCAGGGTCGAGCCATCCTTTCGCAACGCGGCGTCGGCTTTTTGCGCATCCGTTCCGGTCAGCCCCATGCCATACTGCGCGTCCCGGCGCAGCGCTCTGGCGCGAACACCCAGCTCGCGCGCGACCTTCAATGCCTCGCCAAGTTTTGGATGCCCAAACGACGGCTGGGACCATACATTTTTCTCAACGTCAAAGTACCAGGTACCGCTTTCGCCGTATGGCTCCTCAACACCGAATCCCCCGAAAAGCACGATGCGTTTTTCGGCGGCGTCATAACACATGGCTGCGCCCTCCAAACCATGGGGAGGCCCGTTCGTGAGACCAAGATCATGCCATGCGCGCTGGACCGGATCATAGGCGAACGTATTGCCGATATGGTATACCACGCGCTGGTTTGCCCCGTCCCATGCCAGTTGCTCGTGACTTAGAATGCGTCGCGGCAGGCTTACACCATCCCGGTTGCGAAAAGTCACGACGCCCCCAAGTTTCCAGCCTGGTTGTCCCTTCGGCTCCCAGTCCTCCTTGCCGGGAGGGAGGGCATCGACAATCTTTGCGTCCTGCATCCGAATATGACACGTGTCGTGCCGTGTGGCCTTTTTCGAGTGCACACGTGTCCCCCAGCTCAAAAAAGCATTAACCGTCGGCATGTAAACCGTGCCGCTGCCAAAACAACCGGCCCCGTCATCTTTGACTATCTCGTTCCATTGATTCGCCGGCATGTTCCGAACCGCATCAGCCAGGGGCGGCTCAGCGGCCACCGAGAGTCCACCAGCTACCCCAAGCACAACCGTTCCCA
>CAYSRM010000125.1:0-5049 GCA_964433435.1 uncultured Victivallales bacterium | reverse complement strand
TCCGGCAGCCTGACGGGCTGCAATTCGAGAGCCCGGGGTGAAACCCCGGGTTAACTACGAAATCCTGTGAGATATGCGGGTTAATGGGAAGAAGCACAGAAACATGCACGCTGACGTGTCCGCCGTCGCGCGGATGCGCTATGGCGGACAAGACAGGGGTCGGATGGAGGGGGAGGCGACCGGTTCCCAGGGGCGTTGCCCCTGGCTGATGAATTCGACCCCGTTGGGGTCGGGAGCAGGGATCGCCAACCAAACAAGATTGACCTGTATTTCAAAAGGCCGGGGATGGCCACTTGAAAAGGGTCATCTTCACGTTGTCGACGGAAAGACGGAAATATGAAGATGAGTCCGGCAGCCTGACGGGCTGCAATTCGAGAGCCCGGGGTGAAGCCCCGGGTTCACTTTGCACGCTCTCACTACGAAATCCTGTGAGATATGCGGGCTAAAGTGGGGCATCGAGTTTGGATGTTTGATCTCCCACATCTTCGGGAATAATTTCCAGCGAACCCTCGGGGTCAACATGAATCCAAAGAATTCTGTCGAGGGCACCCTTACGCTTCAGACCACGTATATGCCGGTTGATTTCGGGGGTTTTGTTATGGGCCCGCCAGTGTAGGTCTCGGGTAAATGAAGCGGCCTGTTTCCAGCTGTTGAAGGCCCAGAAACCTCGAGTCCTTTCCACTTCCCAGTTACGTGTCATGACCGCAGTCAGCCAGTAGTCGTCGCTCGTGTGGGTCAGCCGCGTATGGTATCCCGGCTCCTCGGGGGCGTGGTTGGCGCGTTCGTCAACTAGAAAGACGGCCAAGGTCATCTTGTTCAGCTCCACAAAGGGTTTCAACTCATTCCCCCACCGGCGGGCAAGCCAGTGTGATTGATCAGATTCCAGCAGGAGCATACCGACCGCATGTGTGGCAAGGAAACCGATCCCGAAGACGACCAGAGAGTGGTATCGTGAGCGCACAACGGTCAAAAGTAGAGCAAAAGAGAGACAGGAAGCAACAGGAAGCAGGGGAAGCCAAAAGCGGTTCGGGGGCGAAACATTACGCATAAACACAATAGGCATCATCCCGAGCGTCAAGGCGCAGACAAGCGCCGCAAAACCTTCAGGTTTCAGTGTCTCTATGGGTGTCTTTTTGCCGCCAAGATATCGGACCAATGAGAAAAGACCCAGTCCACCGATGATGCAAGGCACAAGAAGCATGGCCTGGGCGGTCGACTGATGCACTTCAACTTGGCCGAATTCGGTCAGAAGAAAACCTACTGATCCCTGCCAAAGCCCTGACAGGAGGCGCAAGAGGGTCACAGCCGCCGAATAGAACAAACCTTGTGAGGACAGCGCGAGTTCCGGGCGGACTTCATCTCTACCTCCCTCCATGGTGATCGCCCAGTAGCAAATATAGCCGAATAGAAGTACGCCAACATAGATGCCGACCGTCAAAAACCGATGGCGTAGCTTTGTTGCTTTCCGGTCTGGAAGAAAGAGCAGAAGGGCCGCGCATGCAAGACCTGTGGGTACGGCATAGTCCGTAAGAACGGTTGCGACGACAAGCAATGCAGTTGAGACAAGACAGCGCACCATAAAATTCGTCCTTCCTGGCGCCTCTCTCGCCTGCAGGAGAACGAGCAGGGACAGGTACACCAGCAACGTACCTATCTGACCTGTCATGGTATTGTTAATCAAGTGCAATTGAATGGTGCACATCATCGGAGCCATCGCGATCAGTGCCGCTACAGAGCGATAGCTGGCCAGTCTGGGAAAGGTCTTCTCCCAAATCGCCATGGTCACGAGTCCAATGCCAATCCATGCACTGGTGTGAATAACGATTCCTGCCGGAAACAAAACGTTCCAGTCTATAAGCTTCTGTAGAAACCCGTAGACGATGGGGCGGTCGAGCGTGAAAGGACGTAAGTCGGTATTTTCAAGCAGGAAAAGCTCCATCCACCCGTCATCCCACACCGGATAAACCCTGGCGGCAATCCAGGTGAGAAGCAGGCCAAAGAGCACCACGAGGCCCACATCCAGAACTCCTTTTCTTTTGGCCTTCGCGCGCATTTCCGAATCACGCGGTTTCCATGTTTTCTTTTGCCACGATGTAATAGGGCCGCTGTTTCACTTCTTCGTAAATACGCGCAATATATTCGCCAAGCACACCCAGCATCACCAACTTTAATCCCCCAAGGAACAGCAGGGCGCCAAGAGTCGAAGGCCATCCCAGTATGGCTTCACCCGAAACATATTTTTTGTATACGATTACAAGGATATATACGAAAGACCCCATAGCCGTAAACAATCCAAAGGCCGTAACAATCCTTATCGGCACATAGGAAAACGCAAAGACGGCGTCCAACGCCAAACGAACAAGACCTCGAAATGTTACGCGGGGTTTCCCTGCAAAACGGGCATCGCGATCTACGCACACCCCTTTTTGGCGGAAGCCAGCATAGGCGCGCAAGCCGGGCAAATAACGGTTCCGCTCCGGCATGGAGCGAATTACATCGGCGACACGCCGGTCCAGCAATCCGAAAATGCCGGCGTCGAGAGGTTGCTGTATCCCGGAAACCTGGGCGAGCAGCTTGTAAAAGCTCTTAAATAAAAACCGGCAAAATATATTTTCCTTCCGGGACGAACGGATTGCGTACACCACATCTGCGCCCTCGTTCCAAGATTCGATAAACTGTGGAATGACCTCGGGTTTGTCCTGCAAATCGCCGTCCATCAGCACAAGGGCATCACCTCGGGCACGATCGATACCGGCTGACAAGGCGGAAGAATGTCCGAAATTACGTGACAACGAGATCCATGACACATGATCCTGACGGCCTGCCAATTCTTCCAGCAATTGCTGCGTCGTGTCCTGCGATCCATCGTTTACAAAACAATAATTAAACCGAATCCCATCAACATGAAGAACGCTCAACCTGGACCAAAGCTCTGGCAGAGTATCTGATTCGTTGTAGAGTGGAATAACGATCGTGACTAGTTTCATACTTTCGGGCATTAATTAGCTCCGAGATGCGTACATAGCACAACCCTATAATTTGCTATGAAAAATCTTATGCTTTCCGTAAATTTGAATACCAGTATTTGTATAAAACCCATGATATCATAATGAACGCTAATGTTGACATACCGAGAGACAACCATTTTCTGACTACAAAGGCTGTCATCATCCAGAACAACAGTAGCTGCCAGAAACAAGCCGGCGCAAGAAGCAACAAATCGCGTCTGTTCTCCTTTTTGACGTCCGCAACAAACTCAGGTTCACATTCACGCCTGATAGGTTCCCAGAAACCGAACGGCCGTGTCTTTTTATAGAAGGCAACCAAGACCGAACGGTCAGTTGGTTTACCCAGAAATGTCCCGATAACCGTACCAAAAGTGGAAACCAGTATAACAAAACTAAAAGTTATATATTCAGCGGCTGTGGGGAATAAAACACCTGCCACTGCAGCTCCGGTAAGTCCAAACCCCATGCCGAAAGCATAACCTATACCGTTAAAACGCCACCAGAACCATTTGAAAATATTTGGAGGAATCATACCTGTAAGTAATCCCATAATTATCCACGCCCATATAGAATTAATATTCGGAAGCGCCCATCCGATTGTTATACCGGCTATAAAGATAACCAATGTGGTTATATAGCTGACTTTAAGTAAATGTTTATTGTCCGAATCAGGTTTTATAAAGGCATGATAAATGTCTTTTACAAAATACGCTGCAGATGAATTGATGATCGAATCGACCGATGACATGGCAGCGGCAATAAGAGCTGCAAGCAAACATCCTTTTATGCCAATTGGTACATAGTGTTCTAGTACAGCAGGTAACGCCATCTCCGGCTCTGATATTTTTCCGGCAATGCCCAGAGCAAGAACACCTAGTCCCATCATAAGCAGGAAACGAAAACTGAATAATACAATCCATTGACATGCAACAAGGGAACTTTCACGTTCGTCTTTCGCAGCATAATAGCGCTGGCTTGTCCATCCATCCAGTGGCATTGCAAATCCCTGAAAAACGTTTGATATGATCCAAAAGATAATTAACAGTCCTAAGAACCGCATATTTTCATAACCAGACGGCATATCTACTGCCCCGGATGACGGCAATAATGTCCGCCATTCCGTTGAAGCAAATTCGGCATAATACTCAGGAGTTCCAACCATCATCGCTTTGACTGTAATAAACAGTATCACACCCATCATAAGCACGCTTTGAAACAGGTCTGTGTATACGACACCGTAAAAACCAGCTGCAACGGTATAAACCATCACAATAAGAAAAAACGCCAATGCGCTTACTTCGGGAGAAAATGGTAGATATATCGACAGGAATTTACCGGATCCTACAAAAAAGTAGCTTACAATGGGGATCGCCATTGCCAGCATTGCAATGGCAGATAGTATACGCGCCAGTTTGCCCTGTGTTCCTTTACCAAAACGGAAAGCAATCCATTCTGCATTTGTCATTACATTGCTTCGGTTAAGCCATTTAGCCATAAACACCATAAAAAATGCAAGAAATAGACAAATGGCACCACGCCATGCTACCCAATATCCCTTTACTCCCAGCATATAAAAAAACGAAACTTGCAGCATCGTTCCGGACATATCAATAAACGTTGCCATGCCCGAAATACCCAATATAAACCATGGGATATGGCGCCCGCCTAAAAAGTATTCGTTAATGGAACCTGATGCCTTTTTTGAGACATACACCCCAACGGCGGTGACCAGAATAAAGTATATGATAATAATTCCTGAATCAATTCCACTTAGCATCAATATCTCCTTATATTGTTTAGCCTGACTTTATTCATGAACCTTCGTTGGGAGAGTGCACAGGTTACGACAGATCAAGACAAGTCATTGAGATGTTGTGACATGTGTACTCGCAGTAGATTGTTAATGATTATATCAGGCTAAAGAGCAAATTTTACAATTTTCAGAAATCAAAACAATATTTTCATATCGCATACCATATCTATGTCCCCGATGCAAGCATTAAGGTGACAGGGGTCAACGCCATAATGCGAGTTGCTGGCG
>CAYSRM010000124.1:0-5105 GCA_964433435.1 uncultured Victivallales bacterium | reverse complement strand
TCGGGCACATATAAAGAACCGAATTAACCCACAGATTCTGCTGAGGAGGCTTAAATAGAAGCTGCAGGGACGCGCAGAAAAAACGTTTCAGCCGCTGCAATCTTTACAGTCGTTGCACGTTTCCGGAATGTGGCCGACTACCCTGCGGGCAAGATGCGCCTCGCCAGTAAGCCCGCGGTATGTAGTCTGTCTATGAACTTAATTCCCTGCTGCGCCTAGCGGCAGCAGTGATAGTGTTGTCCATTATCTGGTTCATATCGGATTTCTCGAGCGCCGCAAGCCCCTCGGAAGTCGTCCCTTTCGACGAAGCCACTGCTTTTATGAGTTCATCAGGAGTTATGTTCCGCTCGATTAGAAGCCGCGATGTCCCGAGCATAGTCTGTTCCGCCAACACGATGGCATCCTCTCGCTTTAAGCCGGCCTTGACCCCCGAAGCAATCATCTTTTCAAGATAATAAGCAAAAAATGCCGGCCCCGAACCGCTTACCGCAGTGACTGCGTCAAACATATCTTCCGGAAGCTCCATAACTCTTCCGAAACTGCCCAGCAGTGTCTGGGCGTTCCTGCGATCTTTCGCGGTAGCCCGGCTGCCAGCACACAAGACGCTCATTCCCTCCCCGACCGTGCAAGGCAGATTCGGCATTACCCGAATAACTCTCGCCGCAGGGAGTCCGTTTTCAAGAAAAGCAATGGTTTTACCAGCGGCAATAGATATCGCCAGATGCCTTTCAGTCACATGCTCAGCAATCTCCTTCTGAACCGCTCCGAGATTCTGTGGTTTAACCGCCAGAAACAAAATGTCCGCCATATCACAAATTACATTGTTCCTGCTATACACGTTGAGGCCATAACGCCCCTTCACAACACGCCGCCTTTCGCCGCTTACATCACTGACAAAAAGTTCGTGCGGACCGACAATTTTCGATTGAATCAAAGACGAGATCATCGCTTCCGCCATCTTGCCGCATCCTATAAACCCGATTTTCATGCTTTCTCCTCCAGCAAAAAGAATGAACTCAAAAAACAACCCCGAATCATACACCCCGCAATCAAGAAAAACAACCCCCGACCCGCCCCCTTCGCATCCACTTAATCCTGCCTGCCACCTACCCTTTCTCCCCCCTTTCCCCTTTGCTCTTCCCTTTATCATTGGATATTTTCTTGTCTCCCTCAATACAGCAGATTGTTCTCCAACCTGCTGCGCTTTCCGCGCCTTTCGTAGTTTTCTTCCCCTGAGTTTCGACCTTGCTACAGAAGACGCGTTCTCCTAGTATGTTGCAATAAAGTCACTCATGTTGACGCTTGAGGAAGATCCAGATGGCCCGAATAATTGTAGTTGATAACGAAGGCAGCATACTGACCGTACTGAATACCATCCTGAAATCAGAAGACCACGAGGTGGAAACCTTCCGGGACGGTGAAAAAGCTCTTGAAACGCTGAAAAACCGGGGTTTCGACCTGCTCATAAGCGATATCAGAATGAGCCCCATGGACGGAATGGAACTACTGCGCAAAAGCAGGGAGATCCGTCCGGGAATGGCTGTGATTATGCTCACAGCCTTCGGGTCTGTCGAAAGCGCGATAGAGGCAATGAAACTAGGCGCATTCGATTATGTTACCAAACCTTTTAAGGTAGACGAGTTGATTATTACGGTGGACCGGGCGCTGCAATATAGTAAGGCTCTAAGCGACAACGAAAATCTCAAAGCTCAGCTCAACACCCGGTATCAGTTCGAAAATATAGTCGTTCAGAGCAAGGCCATGCACGAAGTCTGTAAAGACATCACCAGAGTCGCCCCAACCAACACAACAGTCCTGATCTACGGCGAAAGCGGAACAGGCAAAGAACTTATTGCCAAGGCTATACATTCATACAGTCAGAGAAAGAAGGAAAGATTTCTGGCTGTAAATTGCGCCGCGTTGCCGGAACAACTACTTGAATCAGAAATGTTCGGACACGCCAAAGGCGCTTTCACAGGAGCCTCCTCTGAGAAGAAAGGCCTGTTCGAAGCAGCAGAAGGAGGAACCATCTTTCTGGATGAAGTAAGCGCCATTTCCAAGGCCACACAAGGCAAACTTCTCCGCGTGCTCCAGGAAAAAGAAATCAGACGGGTCGGCAGCAATGAAAACATAAAAGTGAATGCCAGGGTCATCGCCGCAACAAATACACCGCTTGAGGACGCTGTCGCAAACGGCTCATTCCGCGAAGACCTGTATTACCGGCTCAACGTAATACCAATACACATCGAACCGCTGCGAAAAAGAAAAGAAGATATACCGCCACTGATCCAGCATGTCATTCAGAAAGAAACCCCCAACGGGCGTCCCCCCCCCGAATTACACCCCGAGGCGCGCAATATCCTGATGAAATACGACTGGCCCGGGAATGTCCGAGAGCTCGAAAACGCAATTAAACACTGTCTCACTTTCGCCAGCAGCAGCGAAATCCAGCCGGACCTGCTGCCCCAGAAAATCCTGCACAAAGTTGCCGAAATGAGCATGGGAATCGACTTCGGTTCATCTCCATCAGAAGGGTTCATGCCACTGAAAAAATACCTCGAAGAAAAAGAAAAGGAATACCTGCAAAGACTGCTTCAGCTATTGGACAATGATAAAGAAAAGGCAGCGCAGATTCTGCAGATAAGCCTGGCAACGCTATACAGAAAACTGCCACCTGAAGAGAAAACACACAAAAGACGTCTGGACGCCCCTTATACATCAGGCCAGTAAACCCGACGCACTGAGCCTTCGCTTCTTCGCAGCCTACAGACTGCTCAGGAATGCCTTGACCAAGTTAACCATAAGATAAAACGGCTTGGCGATCACCTCGGAAAATGGCAATAAGCCATAATTTGCGAATACTACCAGGACCGCATATACTCCAACAACATAGATCCATCCTCGAGCCCGGGATGAGTCCTGCTCGCCTTTCCGGCGCCGCCCGGATGTAGGATTCTCCTTCACCGAAGGACTTACCCAGCCCTCGGGCAACTCGCTGTTAACAGTGCCGTTCCTGTAAGAGTCTATGGTCTCCATTACACCCCCGAGAGAGGCCGCTGAGGCAACATGGCCGCCTCGCTTGTTAACCTTCTCTACGACTTCCGGTTCGGAATTCGAAGGACACCCGTACATACCGGCTACATTCGGGTCCAGCATGCTTATATCGTTGTGCCCGTTTCCCACAGTCAGAATCGATCTGCTGCTCAGGCCTATATGCCTGGCGAGCTGAGAAACAGCAAAACCTTTCATGAAGGGCACGGGCCTTACGTCAACCTCCAGCCGGTATTCAAACACCTGGAATCGCTTGAATTTTTCGGCTCGTTCCTTAAGTATCTCAGCCGCTCTCGCTGCAGCCTGCCTGCTGTCGAAACTCATATAAAGTCTGTGACGCGTGCGCCGGATCGTCCTGCTTCGGGGCACATTGCCGACTACGACCCTGTGCCACTGCGATATAGCCCTGCCTACCCGTAACTTATTCAACCACAATGCATAACGTGTCCGCATATTCCAGAAAACATGCGGCACATAGCCAAACCTGCCACAACCGTATATGTAGGCATGCTTGACTATGACAAAGTCCGGGGTGATGCCCATCATGCGCATGGGTGTAAAGAAACGATGAAAACTTTTCAGCGACCGGCCAGTGCATATAGCAAGAAGAACATCAGAATCACGCCGAAGCTCTTCCAGCTTCTCCCGAAACGCGGGATACAAATGAAAATCCTGAGCCCGGGCAATGAGCGTTCCGTCCAGATCGGTGGCTATGAGACCAATTTCACTCATCCACTATTTACCGCTTTTCCGATTAGTTGTTCGAGGTCTGCCGCATAACCATATACAACCGCAACCTCGCCGCAGTACCGCCCGTTGACAAAATCCGTTCCGGTCTCAGACAATGAGCAGACTGGCTGCCTTAGAAACCACGCCGCTGCAATTCCTGCTTAAGCTCCTCCTGAAAAGAAGCCAGATCTTCCTGACTCGGGTTATAACCTTCGCGTTCGGCTGAAATAGCAAGACGACCCATCTGGTCGAGAGACCACGACCCCCTCACGCCGTCGGAAAATACCACGTCGCCGCTTACAACGCTTCCAGGCTTGGTGACCTTGTCGACCGTAACAGACACTCCGGATGTCCCCGCGCCTCCGGCCAAATCGGCAGCGCCGGGCTGGCCTGCCGGAGTTTCCTTCAATTCGGGCGCCACCGCCGGTTCAGCAGGCCCGGCAGGCTCCTTTTCCTTTACCTCAAGACCAAGATCTATCAGTAAAAAACGAACATCCATATAAGTTGCAGAAATGCCAAATTCATCCGAAAATCTCTTCTGTATCTCCGCTAGCCCGCAGCCCTCGTCTACCCATTTCTCTACCGCCTGCTTCTGTTCGTCAGTGAGATCCATCTCTCCTCCAATACCCGAAAATATAATTTGTCTTTGTGCCACACATCCTGGCGCACTGGCCAAATCCCGCTTTCCAGCGGCATTTGACCAAATACGCCCCAACTGCACCCGACTTGACGCAACATAGACGCCAACGCACGACGAAATCACATTATCCCTCGCAAAACCCGCTTTGTCAAGATTCTGCATCCATATGTAAGGAATTCGTAATACTCAGTGAATTGACAAGGTTAACGTGGTATCATAATACTCGGGAATTTTTCGACAACATACAAATGAGATCACAACAAGGGCAATAGTAACTGATGCGTGGATTGATAACACAGGACAATTACCAGAGAGAGCCAACACGCTACCTTTATATAAACGGGATTCGGCACAGCAACAGCGCCGCAAAATTCTGGCCGGCTCTCATCGAAGAAGCAGAACATGTTAATCCTGCAACCGACAGGATCATGATCCGCGGAATATCAGCCGGAGAATTGGACACCCGTCAGCTTTTCCCTGAAGTCTGGCTCAGGAAAGACCTTGAAACGCTCCTGCATCATAACCTGGAAGAAGTGATGAGACAAACCGCAGCCGAACTGGAACTCACCGGCCCGCCTTCCTCAGTAAATGTTACCCTCCTTTCAAAAAACGATCAGGAAATCACCCGGGCTGAACTGCCTCTCGATTGTATCGACGCCGACCTCCTGTCCTTCTTCCTGGTGTG
>CAYSRM010000123.1:0-5106 GCA_964433435.1 uncultured Victivallales bacterium | reverse complement strand
CTGGATACTGGATACTGGATGCTGGGGGGGGTAAGAAGAGGGGAAGGGTGTAATACTGCGATCACGGGTTTCAAGTCTAACGCCTTTGGTTGCGCTGGAAGGCCGCATTATGGTATAGATACTCTATGGATGTTCAATAAAGAGGGAGATAAAGCAATGGCTGTGATGGAGACTGAAGATATAATGGCGATGTTGCCTCATCGGTACCCGATGTTATTGGTGGACAGGGTAGTGGAGTGCGACGAAAGCGCAAGAATTGTCGGGCAGAAAAATGTTACTGTTAACGAGCCTTTTTTCCAGGGACATTTTCCTGGGACCCCGGTGATGCCTGGTGTATTGCAGCTTGAGGCGATGGCTCAGACTGGTGGAATACTGCTGATGAAGCTTAATGAGGCATCAGGCGGAGTTCCTTATTTCATGTCGATAGACAAGGCTAAGTTCAGGAAAGTGGTTCGGCCTGGTGATGTTATGAATATTGAGGTTGAGCTGAAGAAGGCCAGGTCGAACTCGGCTCGATTCAAGGCCAGAATAACTGTTGATGGCTCTGTCGTTTCCGAAGCCGAGATGATGTGCATGATATCCTCTAAGGAACAGAGCTGATGCCGGAGATTCATTCAACTGCGGTGGTAAGCGCGGGAGCGCAGATCGGTGAAGACGCGGAGGTTGGACCGTACTGTGTTGTTGGGCCGGAGGCGGAGATTGGACGGGGCACCAGGCTTATGAGCCATGTTGTTGTTGACGGCAAGACCGCTATAGGGGAGAAATGCATGATTTTTCCGTTTGCAAGTCTGGGGACTATGACCCAGGATTTGAAGTACAAAGGCGGCAATACCTATGTCCGGATAGGCGACCGGACAACAGTGCGAGAATATGTAACTATTAACTCAGCCACAAATGATGGAGAGATGACTGAAGTAGGAAACGATTGTCATATTATGGCATACGCTCATATTGCGCATGCCTGCAAGGTGGGCAGCAATGTGATTATGTCGAACTGCGCTACTTTGGCCGGCCACGTCGAGGTTGAAGATTACGCCATACTCGGGGGACTGACAGGCGTACATCAATTTGTCAGGATAGGTAGCATGGCGATGCTGGGGGGATGTACAAAAGCAAGTCAGGATTGCCCGCCATACATGATTGTCGATGGCCATCCGGCGAGGGTGGTCGGCCCTAATAAGACGGCGTTCAAAAGAAGGGGTATGGATACGGAAGCGCAGAACCAGCTTAAGGCGGCGTTCAAGATGCTGTATCGGGAAGGACTTTCAACCAGTCAGGCGCTGGAAAAGATTCGAAGCGGAAATGACCTGGCTTTTGAAACAAGGCATCTGGTGGATTTTGTGGAAAATTCGAAGAGGGGGATAATCAAATAGTTTTATGCAACATTATTGCTACAGATGTTTGAGACATGCGGCAAAGCGTGTTTTGTGGAGCCACTTATATATATCGATCCTTGTTTTTTCTCTGGCTTCAGACGGGTTGGCTGCCGAAAAAGACTCTCGAGGCGCGGGCGGTTCAATCAGGCAGGACAACCTGCTTGGCAGCGGCTTTGTTAACTTCAGTTTTGACGGTGTGGATGTGCGGTCGTTTGTCAAATCGGTAGGGGACATGACCGGCCGGATGTTTGTGGTTGATGAAAAAGTAGAGGGCAAGGTAACTGTTGTTGCTCCGCGAATAGACAGGAAGAATGTTTATCCGTTGTTTGTTACTATTCTGGAATCTGTTGGCTGCACGGTAGTCAGTGACGATAAATCCGAAGTGTACAGGGTTGTTGTCAGACAGGAGAGGGAGGTCGCCGCTGCGCCGGTAGTAGGGGCAAGCGAAGCCACCCCTTTGAGTGGTCTGATAACAAAGATTATAAGGCTGGAGTATGTGTCGGCCGTTGAGATTCAGAAAATTCTTGCTTCCAGGCTGGGCGCAGGAGAGGGCGGATCTGTTGCAGCGATTGAGGAGACAAATCATATTGTTGTCACCGACACTGCCGCGAGTATTCGCAGGATAGAGAAAGTGATCTCGGAGATTGATCAGCCTGGTAGTGAGCAAGTGACGGAGATTCTGCCTTTGCGGCATGCTGATGCCCAGGAGTTGGCCGAGGAACTCAAATCGGCGATTTCTGCAAACGAAAGCAGGGCTCAGCGCCTCAAACGCAGGCTGCCTTCGGTGGGTCGCGACAGGGCGGGCGGAGCGGGGGTTGCCGTTGTCCCGTCGCCACGGTCCAACAGTCTTATTCTCACGGGCAGCAGGGAGGACATTGAGCATTTGTCGGGCATTGTAAAAAAAATGGATGTTGAAGCTGAGACCAGGGGCGGGAGGCTTAACGCGATATTTCTGAAATATATTTCTGCCGATGAGGCTGCGAAGAGCATAGGGGCGTTACTGGATAAAGCTGCGGGCAAATCGGATTCGGGTGGAAGCGGAGTAATATCCGTTGAGCCCAGCGTGGGGAACAATGCCCTGCTTGTAGACGCCTCATCCAGAGAGTTTGACGCTGTAAAGCAGCTTGTTAACCAACTGGACAAGCTGCCCGAGCAGGTGCATATTGAGGTGTTGATCCTGGAGTTAACCGGCAGGGAGGATTTTACGCTTGGCGTTGAAATGGTAGCTTTGGATAAGCCTGGCGGAGAGAATGATACAGTTATTGTAGGCAGCAGTATTACCCGTGAAAGCGCTCAGACTATGTTGCAGGCTGTGGAGGAAGGTATTTTTCCTAATGGCATAACGGTAGGGGTTGCCGGTGGGGCGCGTGTCAACAAGGAAGGAAACCTCACAGTTGGGTACCCGGGTCTCCTTAACCTTGAGGCTATGGACCAGGATGTTCGCATTGAGGTAAGGTCGCAGACTTCTCTTGAAGCCGAAAACAACAAGGAAGCCAGCGTCAGTATAGTCAATGATATTCCGGTGCTGAAGTCGACGATTGAAGGCGGTTCGGGCACTGCACGCGATGTTATACAGAATATCGAACGAATGGAGGTAGGGATAGAGCTCAAATTGACTCCTCACGTAATTGACGGTAAAGAGGTGCGTATAGTGCTTAATCCCAGTATAGAGACTGTTGTGGATTCCGGCCCTTCCGGCACGGATTTCACTCCCACAATTGCGCGCAGAGAGGTATCGACCACTGTGACGGTGGATGATCAGGACACCATTGTGATTGCCGGTCTTACACGGGATGACAAGAATACGAAAGTCCGGAAAATACCTATTCTGGGTTCCATACCTCTTCTCGGGATGTTGTTCAGTCGACATGAGGAAGTATCGGAGAAAACGGATATTCTTATTCTTGTAAAGCCGCGCATTGTTACCGGAAAGGGAAGGAGCGGTGAGACAATTGATGACTGGGAAGGCCGCACCGGCATGACATCGGATTTCTCCGAATAGCAATCTGGAAGCAGCAGGACAATGACTGACGAATTCCGCAATATATCCGATGAGACTGAGAATCCTTCAGGTCTGTCTTCAACAAGGGAACTGGCTAGCGAATACGGACTTGATTACATCGATGTTCTGCCCGGTGGTTACCTGGATCAGGAATTGATTTCCAACCTTGCAGTGGAGTGGGCGCGGTCACATTGCCTGCTTCCTGTGAGGATCAACGGGGACGCTTGTGTTCTGACCGCGGACCCCACCGCCGTAGAGGATCAGAATTCCCTCGAATTGATGGTAGGCGGTCAGTTGCGTCCGGTTGTTGCAGAACGCGCGCTGATAATGCAGGGCATTGAGCGGGCTTATTACAGTAGGGACAGGTCTCCTGGCGACTATATACGGGGTTTGGAACCGGGAGATGAGGAGATATCGATCGGGCGCATAAAAGCCGACGATCTTCTACAGGCTGCGGAATCCACCCCTGCGACACAACTGGTGAAGCTGATAATCCTTGAAGCTGTCAAACAGGGCTCGTCTGATGTTCATTTCGAAGCCTTTGAGTCCCGGTTGCGTGTACGCTATAGAATTGACGGTGTTCTTTATGAAAAGGCCTCTCCCCCTAAACATCTTGAACAGGCGATTGTATCGCGGGTCAAGGTTATGGCGGGGATGGACATTGCTGAGAAGAGACTGCCACAGGATGGAATGGCGCGAGTGCGGGTGGGAGAGAGAGAGATAGACCTGCGTGTGTCCACGGTGCCTGTAGCGGAAGGTGAAAGGGTGGTCCTCAGGCTTCTCGACCGGGATGCGACTTTGCTTCCCATGTCAAATCTGGGCATGGATGGGACAATGCTTCGTGTTTTCAGAGATATTATACATTTTCCACACGGTATCATACCGGTTTGCGGCCCAACAGGATCAGGAAAGACAACTACGCTTTATGCTGCTCTAAACGAGATTGATTCGACCCGGAAGAACATTCTGACCATAGAGGAGCCTATAGAGTATCAGTTGCCCGATATCGGGCAGATGCAGGTTAAACCGAAAATCGGGCTTACTTTTGCAAACGGGTTGCGACATATACTTCGCCAGGATCCGGATGTTATACTGGTTGGTGAAACGCGCGACCTGGAAACTGCTGAGATATCGATCAGATCGTCTTTGACCGGGCATCTTGTTTTTACCACATTGCACACGAATGATGCTCCCGGTGCAGTAGTGAGACTGTTGGACATGGGGGTTGAACCTTATCTTCTGGCGTCATGCCTGCGGGCAGCCCTGGCCCAGCGGCTGGTCCGTACTCTTTGTGAAAGTTGTCGACGGCAGATAGAGGCTTCGGAAGAAGACCTTTCCCGGCTCGGACCTGTCGGCAGAAGGCTTGAGGGTCGAATGATATGGACTTCAGAGGGTTGTGACAACTGCCTGGAGGGCTTCAAGGGAAGGACTGGATTGTTTGAGCTGATGCGGTTTAGTGAAGAGATGGGCGATGTGTTGAGGTCCGGCAAAGTGAGTCCTTTGCAACTGAGAACTATGGCGGAAAATGAGGGAATGAAGAATTTCGAGGATGCCGGGGTCGAGAAGGTTCTGAACGGGGTCACCAGTCTTGAGGAAGTGATAAAGGTTATGCGGACGTAGAGTGGGCGGGGATTGGATGGGAGTTTGTGAGGGAGAAGAGAAAGGCATTGGCGCCTGGTGGCGCGTCATTGGGGATTGGTCATTGGCGCCTGGCGGCGCGTCATTGGC
>CAYSRM010000122.1:0-5136 GCA_964433435.1 uncultured Victivallales bacterium | reverse complement strand
CGGGATCATATTCGAGATTTCGACGGATGCCATCGAAGTGTTTGCAGCTCAGACAACTTTTGAATTTGGCATCACGGGCAAGCTTATCGCAGGAAGCACAAGGGGTTTGTTCAAAAGGAACATCGGCATATTTGCCGGATATGATATCTTGATGATGTTCGCACTTATGACATTGGGACACGTTACCCTCCAGAATTTACATAAGTGTCCGCTGAATCAACTGTCACAGATCTGGCTCAGCTTTACTGCAAGAGCTTTTCTGAAGGGTAAGGTTTTGTAAGGTTGCCGCGCCGCCCGGAATTCCGCCGGCTATTGGACTGTCGAGCCTTTGGCTTGGCAACTGACAGGCTCTCAGGCTGCCGCTATGTGGTAGTATGGATTCATCACAGGGGCCTTCCTCTTATGATTTCAAGGCGCTTATCAATTTTGCAGCGGCACAAGTCCGGGTGGCCATGAGAGCCAGGACAATCGCGGTCATGCCATACATGGATCACAGCAACCTGTCCTCGGTAGACGGTAACTGGACGGCCTTCCAGATCAAGGCCAGTCATTACGGGTGTCAGCTTCGTTCCATTCATGCGGGACCTCCTTTCAGGATGTTTGCAGCGCGGGTCTCGGCTTCCTCACGGGGCAACCGTGCATCGTATTGTAAAATCCCGGCACGCTCATGGTACTCATAGACAAGATCCGGTTTCCACTCTTCCAAGGCGGCCCGCAGTTGGGGCGTCATTGCCCCGGCCGGGGCTCGGTACTTCAAGCTGTTGCCTTCGATCTCAAGTTCAATTTCGGCGTCATGAAGACGCTGCAACAAGTCGCGTTGTTTATGGTTCATATCTCCCCCTCTTCGTATTTGATTGCGGTGGCATTTTGGGTGGGTGTTGCGTCTAATGCGTCTATGGGTTCCAATACTGGCAATATATCCCCCTCTCTTGTTTCATGTGGTTGCTGGTTTTCACTCAAATATTCACACTTTACAGGGGGGTTAGACGCATTAGACGCACAAAGGACTTCTTTAGACGCGGGACTAGACGCGGGACTAGACGCGCTATAGACGCAAAAGTCAAATTCAGGCGTTTCTGTGTCTGATACAGATGTTTTTGTATTACAGTTCATATTGTTAGTTGCGTCTATACCTTTCGGGTCCATAGACGCAGCCTGAAAGACGTACTCCTTGACGGTCAATCGGTTCCTTGGATCATAGATTTCCCGACGCTCAATCGTCATGCCGTCAAGGGTCAGTACGTCCCCGGCACGGAAACATAAGCTCAGCTTCCGTCCGGTTGCTTGTTGTGCCTTCTTTCGGGTCTCATAGTCGGTAGGGTCACCATGCTCGGGCAGTCCCGGTGTTTCAGTTCCGGTGTCCGCCAGCAAATCAACCAAGTCGCTTGCCCGCAACCATGCGCCGGCTTGTTTCGCTCGGATCACTTCAATAGCAACGTCCCGCAGCCAGTTTAAGACAGGGTTTGTCATGCGTGCTTGCGTCTCGCGGTGTCCGTCCAGCAGTGGCCCGGCGCCCAAAAGGTTCTGGCATATCCAGTCCAGTGTTTGAGCCCATCGCCGGAAGTCATGCCGGCTTTCAGTCGTGTGAGGTTTCCCGGCGTAGTACCAAGCATCTATAATCGCGAAGACGGCCCCCAAGTAGTGCGATTGGTTTGCCTGAACGTGTTCAAGAATGTCACCTTCCGGATAAGGTTTGAATGCGTACCCGTCTGGTTGTTTCAGCAGGCGAACACAGGTAGAACGGTTTGCCAGGTCTGTTGTTACGTCCGCCTTGTTCGATGTCAGCATGACTACAACGCGGCGGGGGTCGATTTCGATAGGCTCGCGATACGGCGCACGAGCCAGGTAGGTGTCTTCTGTCAAAAAGCTCTCGAAGCTCGGGGAGTCGATCTTTCCCCGGACGTTATCCAAGGCAATGAAGTTTGCCCCTCGGATCAGGGCCATATTAAACGATTCTTCCATACTTCCCACGCCGGCGCGTTGCTGGGTCACGGTTTTGACGCTCTGTGCATACAAGGCGGCAGTTAGTTTATTCCGGTAACCTTTGCCGGTTTGGCTCGCGTCCGCTTCCCCTAGATCAACCGGCGCGCGGCCCTTCAGCAGTCCGCCGAAAACCAACGCAGGCGTTATCATTGCGGCCAAGGCCCGCGCTCGGTCCGACGGTGTTGCGAAGCGGAAACCGTCCAGCAGTTTAAACAGCAGGCGGCGAGCTTCGGCAACGTCCATTGTTTCAGCCGGTTCGCCAGCCGCCAGGATCCCGCTTTCGCGGTCGTAGCCCGACACTTGCATAAGGCGCTTGCCGCGTTCAATTACAACCGGGCAGCGGGTTAAGACGTAGATTGGCCGCATAGCGTTGCGAAACGCGGTGGAAGCAGCTATCAGTTTAGCCGTTTGCTCAGGGCAGGTTGCCAGCTTCGTTTCTTTGTCGGTCATCTTGTAAAGGTCCGCCACGGTTTCAAAGTCGCTTGCCAGCGTCGCGGCCTTAACGTCTTCCAAGTGGGGCAGTCCGTCGGGATCCGCCCCCAGCTTCACAACTGTACCGCCTCGGATGAAAAATTGTTCCGTTTCGGCAAGTAACTTTCCCAGCTTATGACCTGTAGCCGATATGGTTTGCGGTCCAGCCGGTAACAGGACGGAAGGCTTGTGTTTCTTTTTCGCGGTTGTGTTTGTGCTTACGTCCGTCTCTTCCTTGGGTGGTGGTTTCCAGGCTGGGGCGGTACGGACGATCTCTGCCAAGTCTTCAACTGTGCCCCCTGCGGCTATCCAGTCGGCAGGGTCTTTCACTCTCTGCCCATCGCGGTCCGGCAACTCGACAACGCGGACGGATTGCGCTTTCCCGGCAATGGCGCTCAGAACGGCGGCGGCGTGCTTGCGGCCTGGCGTGTCTTTGTCTGGCAACACGATCACATTTGCCCCGTGCAGGGCTTCAGTGTATGCCTTGCGCCATTTCCCGGCCCCGCCAGGATTGCACGTCGCATATAATCCCAAGGCGGCCAGAGCGTCGCAGTCCTTTTCCCCCTCCGCTAGATAGACTGGACAGCCTTTGTCTTTCGCCTTCGCTATGTCCGGAAGGCGATACAGGACACGAGGAACTCCGTTCAGCTTCCATAGCCATCGACCCGGCTTGTCGGGATTGGGACGGCGCTGTCTGAAGTCTTTTGGTTCCATGCGGCAGACTTGAAAAATCAGCTTGCCGCCGGCGTCTGTATAGTCATAAGTTGCTACGATTCGCCCCCGCTTCCGGCTCTTCTTGCGTTTCGGTTTCCTCCAGACAGTTTCTGTGCGGCAGTTCGCTTTCTCGGGTGTAATGGGATGCGGTGAAGCGTCGCGTCCGATAGGATCATTCCATCCTAAAGCCCCGGCGGCAGGTTGCTCGCGCTCCATGGAAAACAGGTCATGCTTGCGGATTCCCAGGGTGGCGCATATTGCGTCCAAGTCGCAACCGGCATGACACTTCAGTAAAACCCGACCTTCTGCTCCGGTGCCTATGCTCAGACTCGCATTGCGGTCATCATGTGCCGGGCAATGCGCTTCCCATCCGCTTGATGTGGGGCGGGCGTTTAAGCGTGCAGCAAGTTCATTAGCGGTCATAAATTCCCCTTTCTTGGCAATCGAGAAATGCTTCACGTTCAGCTTTTCTCAGTAGTATAAAGCCGCACGCACGCAAAATCTTTATGCGTATCCGGCGTTCAGCCCAGCGGCCTACGATTTTCTTGACCATATTACCGGCATAACCTTGTGCTATAGATTCGACATTGGTTGTATTTGACATGACTTATGCTCCTACGAATTGTCTTCGTCCATGAAACTGCTCAAATAGGACATGAGGCTGTCATAACTGATGAGCCTGGTCCCGGTCCGGGCTCCCCGTTTGCGAAGGCAAACTGACTTCACCGGGGGGTTAGAACCAAGGATCAACTCATTGAGTTTTGAGCGGCTCAAGCCCGTATAGGGGCAGAGTGTTCCCGGTTTCGGCAGGCGAATGAATTCCGGATGGACATTCGCTGCGGCCTGTTTCGGTGCCTGGATTGTTTGAGTTGTGCTCATGCTGTCACCTCGTAGCTTGGTATGTTGAGCAATTCTGAGAGCTGAGCGCGTTCCTTTGGATTCGGGTCAGCCCTTCCAGTTTCCCACGCTGTTACACGGGACTCTGAAACATTGATCTTCCCCGCAACCTCACGCTGAGTCATTCCGGCCAGAATTCGCGCGGCCTTGAGTTTCCTTCGAGCTTTAGACATATTGGCTCCCTTCCTTTGCAGAAAGTTTTTTGAACTGCGGCCAAAAAAAAGCCGCGTGCCGAGATTCGTTCTCATCTAGTATGGGCGTAATTCATTGAAGTCTGGAAAGATGTCGCGAACAGGTACACCGAGAGCACCTGCAAGACGTTGCGCTGTTATTTGGTTACAGCGTTCTCCGCGTTCCCATACACACAAGCGGCAAGACTGGACTCCAGCCTTGGTTGCCAGTTCTCCTTGTGTTATTCCTGCCTTAATCCGAGCTTTGCGTAGTAGCGTCATAACATTATCCTTTCGTTAAAAATGTTTATGCTGCTACTAATGGCCGGGTTTTCAACGTCACGCCATATGAACGAAATTAGGTATTGGAAGATACTGGCATTTAAGCAGATATAAGAAACAGCTGCTAAGTCTTAGGTTTTATGTAGGTCCCAGGTATGCAAGAAGGAAAGCTTAGCTATAGGGGTGAATTGCTGTGATTCGTTTTTCAGCTCGACGAATACGAGCGACGGCGCGTTGCCAAGAGCGGCGAGTTTTATAAGTTTTAGGGTATCTGTCACATTCATGCTTACATATTGTCTGTGCATCTTTGTGGAAGCGAGCCCAATAGGTAAGAGCACCTTTAACAGTAGAACATTCGTCACAGGTGCCCAGGGTTGTGAGCCAAATTTTGCGGGGGCCTTTTGGTGTTCTCTCGTTCCGATATAGTCGCCAGCGACCATCGCTGTAAATGATGCGGGGTTTCATGTTTGTACCTTTTCGGCCATTGGCAAACATGCCGCCCTGCCAGAAAAGTGGCATGTTGCCGGAAGCCGGTTTGTTCTATCTGCTTTTTGTTGTGCCTTCAATCGGCCTGAGTTCAAGCCGTCCAAGCTCATTGAGTTGAGAATGAGCGATATTC
>CAYSRM010000121.1:0-5193 GCA_964433435.1 uncultured Victivallales bacterium | reverse complement strand
CGCTCCGTTTGCATGGGATTACGTTACCGGAGGGACAAATGTTGTAGTGGGAATTATCGATTCGGGTACTGATCTTCAGCATCCTGACCTTATTTCCAATCTTTGGGTTAATCCCGGGGAAACAATGGATGGCGTCGATAATGACGGCAATGGTTATACAAATGACATACACGGGTGGGATTTTTTTGATGATGACGCCGATCCCGATGACGAAAACCTGCATGGCACGCATGTTGCCGGCACAGTTGGAGCGGTGGGCAACAACGCTACAGGCGTTGTGGGTGTTTGCTGGCAGACGGAACAGATGATTCTCAGATTTCTAGGCCCTAACGGATCGGGATCTTTAGGCGGGGCAATCGGCGCCGTTGAGTATGCCACGATGATGAAGACAGATCATGACGTGAACATACGGGTTCTTAACAATAGTTGGGGCGGGGGAGGACCTTCGGAAGCGCTGGAAGATGCTATCAGGGCTTCAATAGAGGCCGGTATTCTGTTTGTGGCTGCTGCCGGAAATAGTTCTCTTGACACTGATCGCTTCGCGCACTATCCGTCAAGCTACGACCTTGACGGGATAATTTCAGTAGCGTCCATAGATGAAGAGGGAAATCTTTCCGATTTTTCAAATTTTGGAGAGACATCTGTAGATATTGCAGCGCCGGGCACGGATATCTACAGCACATTTCCAACCAATTTTACCATGGAAATGCTGGGCGGCGACTTTACCAATAATTACGAGACAATCAGCGGGACATCAATGGCGGCTCCGCATGTTGCGGGAGCGGCCGCGTTGATCTTGAATTGGTTTCCGGGGCTTTCAGTGAATGTGCTGAAATATGCGATTATGCGCGCAGCGGAGGAAAATGCAAACCTGCAAGGGCTCTGTGTGTCTGAAGGGGAGCTTAACCTGGAAAGAATTTTCGAGCCGTTTGTTTATCCTGATGAACCCGTCAGGATAGTCGCCACTACAGACGGTGTTTACAACCCTTCGAACACCTTGTACACGATTTATAACCTGTCTCCCGACCCAACTGACTGGACGGTAGAAACTGATCTGGACTGGCTGGAAATAAGTCCGTCAAATTTCACTGTGGCGGGCGTTTCATCGCAGTTAGTCAGTGTTGTGGCCAGCTCAAATGTCCTGACATATCCGGAAGGCATTTATACAGGCGAAGTCAGTTTTGTCAATCAGACAACAGACGACGGTTCAACCACCATAGAAGCGTATCTGAAGGTTATCAGAAACTACAAGGTTGTAAGCACGAACTTCAACTGGCAGCATTGGGCCGAGACAAACAGTTACGGGATGATAGAAAATACCTACGAGATTATAGGCATAACATCCGGGGACCGGGTCAAGAGCGTACAGATTCCATTTCCATTCAGGTTTTATAATGAGACTTATAACACGCTTTATTTTGGAGAGAATGGACTTTTTGGCGTGAACAGCCGGGGATTGGGCAGCGGCGAGAATGTAGATATGCCAGCGATAACCGAACCCAACGGGTATGGGGCGGTTTTGTGGGACGATCTGGCGATGACTCCTTCGGGGGTCGCTATCTGGAGTTTTCACGGATCTAAGGCAGAGTCCAACAGGTTCGCAGCGCTGACCTGGTATGAAAGCGCCGCAACAAACGATTTGGACTCAAAGATGACGTTCCAGGCAATCTTTCATGAAGCGAAATCGAACAACAACAGCTTGATTGTTTTTCAGTATGACGAAGTTGCGGAGGAAAACAGTCTGAACGGTTACGGCCGAAGCGCGACGGTAGGGCTTGAGGAGCAATGGGGCCTTGCATCAGCCAGGTATTCCTATAATGGCAGCAGACTGGTTGCTGAAGACCAGGCAATTTTGTTAACGCAGGATCCGCCGCCGGATTCGGCCCCGCCAACGGCAGTTGTAAAGGTAGAAAACTGGACAACTTCAAGTGTTACATTCCGGATAAGATTTTCGGAGATAGTCGAAGATTTTACAGCGAGCGATGTCGATATCTCGGCCGGCGCCTACGCCGCGCCCGGCGCTTCAGTTTCCGGGGTTGAAGGAGGAGGCGAGCTTTTCTTTGTTGAGGTGGACGGCATAACGGGTCTGGGACAGGTTGAAATCAGTATACCGTCAGGGAGCCTGTTTGATCTGGCCGGAAATCCGAATGCTCTGATTGGTCCGTACCTCTTTGTGATGCCGTTTGTGGAAACGGTTTTCAGCGATGATATGGAAAACGGACAGGGCGAGTGGACAGCTTCTGAGACAAACTATTCGGCGGTGTTTTCGGATATATGGGAGATAGGCGTGCCTACCTATTCAAACGGTCCTCCGAATACCCCTAGCGGGACGAATTGCTGGGGCACCTTGCTTGACAGCGATGTTTATACTCGTGATACCTGCCGAGGTTGGCTTGAGGCTCCGCATATTGCAGTGGGCGAAAACCCGCTGATTTCCTTCAAACTCTGGTCGCATGAGTGGGGGCTGACAAATCCGCTTTACTCCTGTTATGTGCAGATATCCAACGGAGAGGGCTGGGAAACGATCGACCTGATCATGGGGGACACGGCAGGCTGGGAAACGAGGACTTATTCGCCGGGCGCTGAGTATGCAAACAAAGATATTCAAATGCGGTTTTTTGTTTTCAACTGGCCGTCCGGGGCAGGCGTGTATATTGATGATTTCGAGGTTTACAGTTCGAGAGGAGACGGTGTGGTTGTAGTTGACAGAACCACGAATCCGGACCCGATATCACCGGGCGACACTGTCGACCTTGATGCGCAGATCTATAACATGGACACGGATTCCACCGGCAGCATAACAGGAAGACTGTCTGCCGTAAGCGCGGGGGTAAACGCAGGCGGCTCCGTAGTTTTCGGCAGTGTTGCGCCCGGTCAGGCAATGTGGTCTCCATCGTCTTTGACCTTTACTGTCGGTGATGCCTCTGAGCTTGATGGAAACCGGATATGCCTTTCTCTAGAGCTTTCAGGGCCCGAGGGCCCGATGAGATCGGAATATCTCTATTTTGATGTTGCGGGGATCCCCGACACGTGGGGGTCGAATGTGCTTGAAATTACCAGCTCGAGCGGGGTGAAAAACTGGATGGACGAGTATCTCCAGGGGGATGGAACCGAGGGATCAAGCGTATTTCAGTTGTTATATGCGGGAACAAACGGGGCAATCGATATGCCGCAGGATTCCGGAGTTCCGGGAGGCGACGACAAGTTGCTTTACGCTCGGGCCGACGGTGCGGCGATAGGCTTGTTCGGAGAAGGCAACGTGGCGTCTAATCTCGGGGTGTTCAGGAAGCAATTCGCGCACAGCCTGACAACCAACGACAGCGTTTTTGTCCGGGCATGGGACAGCTTCAGCATAGGTGATTCGGTTGCATACGGTGATTCGCGGCTTGAGGACGTCCCGGCGGCTGCTCATACGTCCATTGATTTCGGGTCATGGGTTGTCGACACCCCGAGGAACCTGACGAATGATTACAATGGCGATTCTATACCGGACGCGTGGTATATTTCGCGGGGACTGGATCCAAGGGTTCCGGTTGGGGATCCGCTGGAGAACGAGTGGGAAACTGTCATGGCTTATGGCGCAAGAGGTTCATTGACGGAGCCGATGAAATCACCCGATGATGTAGATGTATCCAGCAATTTTGTTTTTGTTCTGGATTCCGGGAACAGCCGACTCCAGATATTCAGGAGGCAGGATTTTGCGCTTGAAGGCATGGTAGGCTCAGCGGGCACGAATACACTTCAGTTTTCCAATCCGCAGGGATTGGCGCTGGATCCAAGACCAGGGCAGTATCGTCTGGCTGTTGCTGATACCTTTAATAACCGCATACAGCTTTTGAGTTTTGATCCCGCATATCCGACCAACATGACTCACCTCTGGACTATCGGGGAACCTGGTCCGACCGGAGACGGCACTAATTATTTTCAGTTCGAAAGGCCCCATGATGTTGCAATTGATATGCAGGGACGGGTATATGTAGCGGATACCGGTATGCAGGGCTATTATTTCTCAGGTCATTCCAGGGTGATGCGCTATGATGAGTCGGGCGCGTCGCCGGAGGTTATGGCATCCGACGTTGACTATCCCGAGGGAATCAGCGTTGACACTAACTATAACTTTGTTGTAGCGGATACACAGGCTAACAGGATCAGGGCTTATAACAGCGGAGGTGGGCTTGAGTGGTCTGTCGGCAGCCACGGCACGGGTCCGCTTGAGTTCAGGTTCCCGAGGGATGTTGAAGTAGGCTCTGGAGGCAGAATATACGTTGCGGATGCCGGCAATGATAGGATACAGATTTTGTCCGGAACGGGCGGTTTTATTGCGGCGCTGGGCAGCTACGGTTTTGAGCAAGGCTACCTTAATAAACCGAATGGTGTAGCGCGGGTTTCAGGGACAAACCATATTTATGTGGCTGACACGCTTAATGACAGGATTCAGCTTTTCAGGGTGACGCTTGACGCTGACGGTGACGGGATGAATGATTTCTGGGAAGACAGCGTGGGTCTGAATTCTTTTGACGGCAGTGACGCCTTTGTTGATTCCGACGGCGACGGGGTTCTGAATATCGGCGAATACACGCTGGGCATGAATCCTACTGATCTTGACAGCGACCGTGACGGGCAGGATGATGGGTCATCCGTGGGAGCCACCAGCAGCGGTTCAATTCTCGAGGTTCTCCCGTCCGACAAGGTACACTTGAAGATGCATGCGCAGGGCATGCTGGTTATGTGGCAGGTAGAGGAAGGCGACAGGTACACGGTGGAACACGCATCGAGTCTGGGCGGTCCATGGGTGGCTCCGCAAGGCGTGATTACCTCGACGTTTAACGGAACCTATACATGGATTGATGAAAATTATTCAGGTGATAAGATGAGATTCTACAGGGTCAGGAGGCTTGATTAGGAATGAATACGAATAATGCAAAAGGCGGACTTCACTCGGGCGTTGGCCGGAACATGATAAATATGAGCCGAAGAGGCATTCTGGTTGTTCTTCTTGCGTTGATGCCGGTTATCGGGGCAGGGGCCGAGCCTGATGGGGAAAAACCGGAACAAGGAAAAGAACTTGAGGCTCTGAAAGCCGAAAAGAAGGCCCTTGAAGCCGAGGAGACAGAGATTATCAATCGCCTGGGAGCCCTGCATAACAGGAAGCATCAGTCCAGGAAAAAGATTTCGACTAATGATGAAGAGATA
>CAYSRM010000120.1:0-5202 GCA_964433435.1 uncultured Victivallales bacterium | reverse complement strand
GGAACGTGGGCTACCTGCCGGAAAATGTGCCCCTCTACGACGAATTGCGCGTCAGGGAATACCTTTCATACAGGGGAAGCCTGAAGGGATTGAGAGGAAGAAAACTGAGGACCCGGATTTCGGATTGTTTGGAGGCTTGCGACCTGAAGGACGTGCGTAAATCAATAATCGGCAGACTGTCAAGGGGTTACAGACAACGTATAGGTCTGGCGGATGCGCTTCTATCCGAGCCGCGGCTTCTTATCCTGGACGAACCTACTATAGGGCTGGATCCTATCCAGATAAGGAGGATTCGCGATCAGATACGGGCTCTTGCTCCAGACCACAGTGTACTGCTCTCAAGCCATATCCTTCACGAAGTCGAAACAACATGTCAACGCGTCATGATTATCAACGAAGGACAGATTGTTGCATCCGGCCCGCCGGACCGGCTCATCGCAATGCTCAAAGGCAGTCCGCATCTGAGCGTTGAAGTCGGCGGGGCGGCAGAAGAAATTGAACGGCAGCTTCGAAAAGTCAAAGGAATAAAGGCGGTAAAGAAAGAACGGGAAGGCATCTGGAATTACTTTACCTGTGAATGCGACAAAAACTCTGATCCGCGGCAGGAAGTCTTCCGGGCCATTTCAGAACGTGGCTGGGTTCTTCGCGAAATGGTTATGGAAAAAGCGAATCTGGAAGATGTTTTTGTAGCCATGACCACTGAGCCAAGACACGACGAACCCGTTTTGTCCAACGAGAAAGATCTGGCAGACAAGATAAAAGGACAAAATGTTTAATATGCTCACAATCTGGCAGAAAGAATTGAAGACATACTTTGTTTCTTCCATCGCGTACGTCACAGCGTTCGTCTATCTGGGAGTTACAGCATGGGTTTTTACTGAATCAGTAAAAACCCATGCTGGCAGGGAGACGCACCTGCCTGTACTGCTGATAATGTCGTCTCTGCTAGGGCTCCCGGCGCTTGCAACGGTTATAACCATGCGGCTTTTTGCCGAAGAACGGAGACAGGGAACAATCGAAATGCTTATGACAGCTCCTGTCACAGAAGGCCAGGTGGTCATGGGAAAATACGCTGGAGCGCTTACTTTCATGGTTCTGGTTCTACTGCCAACCATGAGTTTTATTTTCGTGCTTTCCGCTCTCAGTCCTGGGATCGAAAATATTGATGTTGGCGCGGTTATCGGCGGGGCTCTTATACTGCTGCTTATTTCCATTTTAGCGATATCTATCGGAATGGTTGTTTCTATTCTGACGAGAAACCAGATTGTCGCGGCAATAGCCAGCTTCTTTTTCATCTGTACGCCGTTCCTGCTGGAAAGAGCCGTTCTGCTGTTGCCTCTGAAGACTGACAGTCTGGCGTCGTATATTTCTCTTGAGAACCACATTGTGGAGTTTTCGCGGGGCATCGTGGATACCCGTCCGATGGTGCTCTACTTGACTTCATCAATGCTGCTGGTCTTTACCGCGGTCAGACTGCTTCAACTCAGGAGGTGGCGCTGAATGACGGCCGCAAATAAGAAAAAAGGTAAAACAAGGCATATGGGCACGGCCCGGCTCAGGAGGATGAGCAGCGGTCTGAATGCCGCCGTATCAATACTGCTCGCCCTTATTGCCGTCATCATGATCAATTATATTGCCTCGTCTTATTTCCGGCAGTGGCGGATAGGAATTACTGACTTCTATAAGTTGAGCCCTAAAACCAAAGCTGTTCTGGCAACGTTATCCCGGGATGTAACAATTACGGTATTCTTTGAGCAAACCCATGCGAACGTCGAACATATTGAAAATCTGTTAAAAGAATACAGGTTTTGCGCTAACAACAGCGGTAGCAGGATTAATATTAACTTTGTCGATCCAGTGCGGGACCTGGTCAAAGCCAGAGAACTAGCCGGAGAATATGGAGTGACCAGGCCTAACACAATTGTTGTGGAAAGTGGCAAGAGGCGAAAGTTTATAGAGGAAGAAGACATTTTTGAATACGCGCTGGAGATGGGACGGGACCAAGGACTCAACCTGGCTGCCTATCATGCCGAAAGAGCAATCACATCGGCGATACAAAACGTCCTACAGCAGAGCAGACCGGTCATTTATTTTCTTGCCGGACACGGCGAACGGGATGTTAGCGATTACAGCGGGCATTCCGGGTATTCATCTATAGGACGTATCATGCGAAGAGACAATATCGAGGTTCGGACCCTTTTTCTGAGTGAAAGCAGCAGTATCCCGGTTGACTGCTCCGCCCTTGTTATAGCCGGGCCTGACCGGCAATATTCCGAGGCTGAAACAGAGCTCATTGCCGAGTATCTTGAAAAGAGCGGACGTTTAATGTGTCTTATTGATCCTGTAGTGACTACCGGACTTGATTCTCTGCTGCAGAGGTGGCAAGTAAACCTTTGCCCGGAAGTGGCTGTCGGAAGGACATTAACCGGCCAGGAACTGGTTGTTAATCGCTATGGCACCCACCCGATAACCAGAAACCTCGGGAAAATTACGACGATGTTTTACATGCCCAGATGCGTTGAACCTGCTCCGGGCGCAGGAACAGATAACCCCATCGTAACTGTTCTGATAAGCAACCGGGAAGAAGGCTGGGGCGAAACAGATCTGGAACAGAATCCGCCGAGATACAATCCGGGAGTTGACCGCCCAGGCCCCGTACCGATTGCCGTTGCCGTAGAAAGAGGTCTCAAAGGCAAAGTGGACGTTGAATTACCCTCAACCAGACTCGTGGTTATCGGTGATTCCGCCTTTGTTTCCAACGGAGCCCTGCGCACCGGAGTGGGAGGGAATACCGACTTTTTCATGAGTGCGCTGAATTGGCTGCTCGAACGAGAAACCATAATGCAGATTTCCGCCCGCCGTCCTTCAAGACTTCAACCGGACATGACTCGCGTTCAGTGGATCAAGGCACAAATGATACTCGCCGGCGGTTTCCCGGGTCTGGTAATGCTGGCGGGAATATTAGTATGGCTCAGCAGACGAAAATGAGCCGCAGGATGGAATATAGCAATGGGCTTTAAGACAACCTTCGAACTATTCGCGCTCGTTTGCGTCCTCGGTGCGATAATTCTTTTAGTTGCAAATCCTTTTGATCCTACTGAAGAACAGACGGGCGCTCTTATCGAGGCACGGTCAGAAGATGTCAATCGACTAAAAATAGAACGGGGAGATACCAGGCTGGACTGTAGAAAAGACGATTGGGAATGGTTTATCAAATTTCCGGTAGAAGCGCGAGCAAACTCTGCCCGTATAGAAAGATTCCTGGGCGTGCTCGAAACCCTGACCATTCAGGACGCCGTCACATCCGCCCAGCGCCAGTCACGCGGGCTTTCTCTTTCCGATTACGGCCTTTCCCCTCCCTATGCAAGTCTTTCGCTGAAAAGTCCTCAAGGAGCCACTACCTTGCTTGTCGGATCAAAGACCCCGCTTGGCAATAGCGTGTACGTAAAGAAGGCGGACTCGGATCTTGTGCTGTCCACCGACGCCGGGATAAAACAAGTACTACCCGAAAATGTGCGCCACTGGCGCAATAGACAAGTCTTCTCGGGCAGGGATGAAAAAACGCTGCGAATCGAATTATGGAACCCGGACGGCTCCTTTATTCAGATATTGCGAAAGGATTCCATGTGGCAAATGACCCAACCTGTCGTTGCAAGGGCAAACGGAAGAGCTGTGGAGCAGTTACTTGAACAACTCTATGCGCTTAAGGTAACGGAATTCATGTGGGACCCCGGATGGAGTGATGAAAATGACGCTGCGGAAGTTGTGGCTGAGAGCAGAGACAGGTTTGCCCCCTACGGTCTTGCCGACGACCAGGCAAGAGCAAAAGTTGCGGTCTGGCAGAAAGGAGACAGAGCGGGGCAGGAACTTTTACTCGGCAAGTCGGTCAGCGAAGAAAGCGAAGCAGTCTACGCAAGGTCCCGCGGCACAGATTCAATATACTCAGTGTCCAGCAATGTTCTTGACTACCTTGATCTCAGCGTGGGGAGTCTCCGCAGCAGAAAACTTTTCGTACTAACGCCGGAAGAGACCGGATACATCAATATTCAGGCTGACAACAAGCGGCTGACCCTTTTCAAAGAGTCGTCGGGACACTGGGTAATAGAAGAGCCGCTGAAGTGGGATGCAGACAGAAAAACAACCGAGGCTTTTCTTGACGGGCTTCTGAACCTGGAGGCGGAAAACTTCGTGTCCGAGCCGGTCACTAATCTGACCGAGCTCGGATTCAATCCCCCCGCATGGAGCGTGGAGGTATTGGAAAAGCCGCCAGCGGCAACAGGAAAGAACGGTGGCAGAACGGACGCCCAAGACAATACCGAAACTGTGGGGCTGAGGTCCAATGGCAGTCGGGAAGAACGGCGGCTCCTCGTTGCCCGCTCAACACGAGATCAAAACAGTGTCCCGGCCCGGTTCAGTAACGATCCTGTGAAGTTCGGGGACGAAGGCTTCGTATACAGTCTGTCAAAAAAGGACATGGCATTCGCCGGGAGGGATCCGGCCAGTGCGCTAAGATTCTTTGACCGCACCATGCTGTCGCTCAGGCCAGAGAACATAAAAAGTATAGAAGCTTACATGCAGGGACGTAAAGACATGGTTGTGCGTGACGAAAAAGGGAAATGGGTTCCTCTGGAGGAAACTTTAAGGGAAGTGCATCCAGAAGCAATAGACAGTATTCTTTTTGCCGTATCAAACCTGAGGGCCAGCAGGGTTGAAGACCATGCGGTTGAAGAACCGGCAGCGTACGGGCTGGAAAACCCCTCAATACAGTTCAGCTTCGGGTTAAGCGGTCAAGGAGGCATTCAAAAAACTCTTAAACTCGGATACAAAGCAAAAACACAGGGTATTTACGCCATGATCCAGGGCAGAGACGTGGTTTTCGTGTTGTCTCATGACACAGTGAAATTGCTTCTGCAACCACTGACACAAAAGGAAGAGCCGGGACAATCCGAATAATCCATTCTGAGGTATGGCGCTTTCTGTTTCTGAAACATAAGCTGCCATCCCTGCGCACAGGATTTTGACAACGCTCCAATGTTGACTCCTGCAAAAGATTGAAGACAATATAGACAACAGGACCTCACAAAAGAAAAGATTTTTTATGACAGGATGAACCACGTTGGATGACTGGAGTTCATCCTGAGCAATATCAGCTCTTTATAAAAGTTACAGGCATCAACCGTTGAACAATACCAGAATTTTTAT
>CAYSRM010000119.1:0-5356 GCA_964433435.1 uncultured Victivallales bacterium | reverse complement strand
AAAACGTTACTGCGCCCATCGACAAAAAAACAGCCATAGCACATAGAAAAAATAAAAAAATCTTCTTCTTGAACATTAATCCTCTTGCCTTTCTGCCGCCAGCGATTACAAAGCGGCGATGTGTGATGTTCGGAATGAATCTACAATGCGAATGCAATCCTAAAATACGCAAATGACAGTACCTTGAGCCGGCTCGGCCATCAGCAGTCCGCCGGCCCCGGCATCGCCGTCTTCGTCAGCAACGCCGTCGCCGTTTTTGTCCGACCACTTGTATGTGAAGTTGTCGGCTTGGGATTCAATACTGTCAGGCGTAGCCGTCAGTGTGGCGCCGCCATTCAGACTGACGTTTCCCTCCAGGTCTACGGCAAAGACTGTCGAGGCCATGCATACAACCAGTAATCCCAGCGCCGCATATTTCTTTCCTGCCAAGCTCGTCTTGGTTCGGTTCATCCTGTATTTCCTCCTGTAACTACAATGTTAACAAGTTCGCCGGATTTGCTCCGTTCGCAAGGGTTGAAACCCAAGCCTTCATACACAGGCTTTGCTATTGCTGTTGTTTCATGTTTTAAACATTTGTAGTTTGAACTGATGTCATTCTGTAGTCAAGACTGTTTTGGTAAAAATTTGTATTTTGGGCGTGCCGGTGGCGGGACAGGCCGAAAACATCTGATGCGGAAAGTTTACTTCTCAGCTCTTCATCAATTCATCAGCCTACTTTCTGTCTGACAAGTCAGACAGATAATACAGTGCATAGGGAGCATTTCGGTAGGACGACCCGAATTTTTTTGGACGATTTTGCCTTTTTGCCTTCAAAAGTCTTAACGCGGCATTCCTGTATTTTTCTTCACCCGTATGGCGCCACAGGAAGGCCATGCTCATAGCGCTGTTTGACGTTGCCCCATTCAGGTTTCTGTCGATCAGCCAGTCGTTCATTACCTTCATCACGTTCACAGCCTGCTCGTCTTTGGTGATCCAGTAGTAACGAATCAATCCTTCCGTTGCAAAACCGTACATGAACTGTCCTCTGGAATGGCCAAACCCGGCGCCTCCGCCCTTGGATTTTTCTACCCCTGCCGCAACGGTTCGTTTCATCATTGCCATGACTTTTTCGTCACCGCCGGTCAGGTTGTATCCTTCCGTGAGTGTCCATAGTTTTGCGCCGGCACCACGACACTGTCTCCATGAGCCTTCAGGATTCAGGGTGGCATTGTTCAAAGCCAGCATGAAATCATCCCTCGCGTGCAGATCTCCCATTAAGACATACCGGTAGAGAATACTCTGTGCCTTGTGATGATTGAACTCTACTGAGACATAAGGTTTAGGGTTTTTGTAATTCGTATCCAGGCCGACATGGTTTGCCGGCGGTGAATAGCGGCATGCGCCAACCAGGTGTTTCTTTGGATGATACTTGCACATGAACACATCCCCCAGATGCAGTCCATGTCTGTCGCAGATATCCATATATTGCATGTCTCCTGTACGGACGAATTGGAGCAGCGCTGCAAAAGGGTAATCGTAGTAGTTCGATTCCCAGAGAATATTCCATTTGTTTGTCACTCCTTGCGCATTGGCCCAGTGGAAAACATCCCCCCACGGATAATAACCGTAGCTGTCCATTGTAACGCCTCGGTAAGTATGCCCGTCGATTTTCTTGTCAATCACAAGAATAGAATCCTTGAGCGCTTTATCGTAATTCCTGGCGCGTGCAGACATATCCCCGGAAAAATTGGCCGAATCCGCATCAACCATCGGTCCAAATACCTCGGTTGTTCTGCAATAGTATTCCGGGGTACAGACTGCGCGCAGGGGCATCTGAGTTCCGGTATATAAGTCCTGCAATGCCTGATCACTCTTGCCGGGGCCAAAGACCAGCGTCATGTAATGTGTCCGGCCTTGTCCCATGTAAATATCCAGGGGCGTTCCGACTTCTTTTGCAAACATTGCCACTCGCAGAACGCCGTCTTCTTTCGCTTCGATGGCTTTGGGGTACATCTGCCAGAACCAGCGCAACCCGGCGGATACAGCTTTGTGTCCGGATTTCAATCCACCCCAGCCTATCGTATTTGGCTTGGTACTCTTGCCTTTTGCAGTTCCGGTCAGCTTGCCATCTACAGTGATCTCGCTCAAATCGGAATTCTTCGCAACTATCATTGCGTTCTTGCCGGAATAGATCTTGTCTTCACCTCCGACACGTCCGTCTGCGTTTTTCAATGTCGTAGGCAGTATCAGGGAAAGATCCGAGAGCGTCATATGGTCTGCAGGCTTGTTTCCTGATGCGTTCATATAACTGAAATCAACTTTCACAACCGGTGAGTTCTGAAACACATGGATATAGCATATGTACGAAAACGGAGAGTCTTCACCATTGACCAGCCTTCCGCTGGCTCGCAAAACCACGCATTCAGACCCTTTTTCATGCACTGTCACAACCGAATCGGGGCCAGGCCGGTATTTTTCACCGTTGATTGTCGCCACAAATCCCTTGTCATGCGGGGTGACAAGCTGGTATGGCCCGGTCGGGCCGCGGACATAGACTGAATCAAAAAGGTTGAAACCATTCTCCTTGATCTTGAGCTGCAGGATTTTGGTCTGCACCGTAACGCCATCATCACCTTCGGTCACCTGGAACCCGTTCGCTGTCATCCGCGCCCGGTCTTTCCGGATCAATTTAAAAGTTTCCGTCTTCTTTGCGCTTACACTGGCCTGGAAAACAACATGAACCCATTTCAGCGACTTATCATCCAGCCATCTCATGACTTCAGAAAACTGACAGGGGATTGGTTTCCCCGAACTTGTCGTCAACGCCAATTCCTCTACTTCCTTTACTGAGCCTTTGGGCAAAGGAATCCCCATGCGGACCGGTTCATCCACGCGGTCAACGCCCGCCTGTTCTCTTACAGACAGTTCCGCGAGCGTGTCTGATGCCGCTTCGCCGGGAGACGCGAAACAAACCATGCAAAACACCACCGACAGAAGACCGAACTGCATACCTTTACTCATCATCATACCCTCCATGGTTATAATAAATTGCTTTTTGCCCGATGGCTGAAAGCAGGTTCATTTGTTTCCGTGTTACATGTCAACTGTATGTATAGATGCGGTAAGGATGGTTGTCAATCAGGAACCAGCGATTCTCGCCTTGAGCGGCAGGAGCCCGGGGCTGGGGAGCAAGGGGCAGGCCCGTCTGCGTAGGACGGTGCTCTGCGCCGTCCCGGGGGCGAGAGATGGCGGAATGTTGTTTCTTCACGGAAGTGTGTTGTCACAGGTGTCTTCTGATAGATAAGTGAGACAGAAGAGAACGGTTAAGGGTGGCGTTTAAGTGTCTGAATCCGTACACTTAGTCGCAGCCCTTTTTGCCGCAAGCGGACCTGCTTCAGGCACGGCAGGCGGAAAGAAACTGACTTATGGGTAACGGGCAGGGCTAACTGGTCGCGCTATGCTGTCTGATGGCTTGTATGCGGTCGAGGACCGGGGGGTGGCTGTAGCTGACGGTTACCTTGAGAGGGTGGGGGGTAAGGTTGCCGAGGTTGTCAACGCTGAGTTTTTTGAGGGCCTTAATTAAGACTTCCGGCTGGCCGGTTGTTTTTACTGCGTAATTGTCCGATTCGTATTCATGCTTGCGGGAAAGAGCGGTCTCGAACAGAGAGAGCACAGTGTTTACCGGGGCGAAGAGAAAACCGAAGAATATAAGCCCGGCATATATCGACATGTGTTCCATTCCAAATGCATCGAAGAGTCCGCGGTTGTCAATGAAAAGGGAAAGCAGGAAGAACATCAGGCCTGTTTTCACTATCGACCGGGCCATCGCCTGGGGCACATGTTTCTTCTTATAGTGTCCCATCTCGTGGGCAATGATTGTAACAAGTTCGTCGACGGTGTGTTTTTCTATAAGAGTATCGAACAGCACGATTCGCTTCGACTTGCCGAAACCGGTAAAGAAAGCGTTGCTTTTCGATGACCGTTTTGAGCCGTCCATCTTGTATACGCCTTTTATCCTGAAATTCCGGCTTTCGGCGTATTCTTCTATTCTGCTCCTCAGCTCGCCTTCTTCAAGCGGCGTGTATTTGTTAAAGAGAGGCAGAATGACATAAGGAGCAATAAACATGATGGCAACCTGCAGAACTGTGAGTGTTATCCAGCAGTAGATCCATGCAGGCTCCCCGACTTCCTGGAAAAACCAGAGTACTATAGCAAACGCCGAGCCGCCCAGAATTGCTGTGAGAAGAAGCGCTTTGACCAGGTCCAGGACAAATATTTTCGGGGTGGTCTTGTTGAACCCGTATTTCTCTTCGATTACAAAGGTATCGTAAATGGAAAAAGGGAGGTTTATCAGCTTCAGAAACAGCGCCAGCATCCCCGCGAATATGAGGCCGGTGACTATTGTGTTGAAGCCGAAAGAACGGGCGAGGGTATCGATAAGGTTGAAGCCTCCGGCGAGGATGAGAACGAGTATCAAAGCTGTATTGAACGTATCGGAGATCAACCCCAATCTTGTGTTTTCCCGGAGATAATCCTGGGATTTTCTGTAACTTACGGCGTCGTAGAATCCTTCAAATTCGCGCGGAAGATCCGGTTTAAGATGCTTCAGGTTAAGCAAGTCAGCGAAAGATTCAAGCAGGTAGCAGCCGGCAATCGCCGCAATTATTATAACCAGATATATGTTCATATATGCATTTTTCCTTCTTATGGAGTTTCGAATTTGTAACCGACTTTGGGGACGGTGCGGATGCAAGGCTTTCTGCGCCTGCCCGGGTTAAGTTTTTTTCTCAGGCTGGCCACAAAATTATCAACTGTACGTTCAGAGCCTTCGTAATCCCAGCCCCAGACTTTCTCGAGAATAGTCTCGCGGCTGAAAACCGCGCCGGGCGATGAAGCCAGCAGGCAGAGTATATCGAATTCCTTTGCGGATAATTCAACAATTTTCCCGTTAATTTTGACATTTCGAGCTGACTGATCGATAACGAGATCCTTGAATACGAGTTCGGGAAGGCTCTCTTCTTTCGCTCGTTGCCGTCGCAAAAGCGCCTCGACCCTGGCGATGAGTTCGGGCAGATCGAAAGGCTTGCCGAGGTAATCGTCAGCGCCGAGGTCGAGGCCCTGTACTTTGTTTTGGGTGCTGTTTTTTGCCGAAAGGATCAGAACCGGTGTTTTTTCTTTCCGTTTCCGCAGTTCTTCGAGTATGTCAAGACCGGACCATGAAGGCATCATGATATCCATGATTATCAGATCCGGGCGTTCGCCAAAAGCCATCCGCATGCCTTCATCGCCGTTGGCAGCAGTTATGACATGATATTTACGCAGCCGAAGATTCATGGCCAGACCTTCTCGAAGCGAACGGTCGTCTTCGATCACAAGT
>CAYSRM010000118.1:0-5432 GCA_964433435.1 uncultured Victivallales bacterium | reverse complement strand
CATGAGAAAGTTAATTATTATACTTGTTTTGTTTAGCCTGGCGGTGGTTCAGTCGGGTCGAGGTGAGGATAATTCTGCGAAGGAAGATGTTGTTATTCTCAGCAACAGTACATTCTGGCGGTTCTGCACGGTACGGGAGACGGGCGAAGTTGTCGATAAGTCAGGCAACATTGTCCATGGCGGGGTGAGGACTGACTTTGCCAACAGGACGCGCATTCATAGCTGGTTTAATGCGAACCCCGATAAACCGTCATTGCCGACAGATCGCTGGAGAGTTTTTCGGACGCCGAAAGACAGAGTTACCACTTTGCCGCCAGACGTTCCCCATAACTGGATGGCTTTGGATTTCAATGACGGTGACTGGTTTCGTTCGCGGGGTCCCCTGCTGCGCAATTTTTTCTCCCGTGCAAGAGATGACGGCTGGAAGCTGATCCTGATGCGGGGCACATTTGAAGTAGAGGATCTTCGGAAGGCCGGCGATTTAAAATTATCGCTGAGATTCCGCGGTGGCGCCGTTGTGTATTTGAACGGCGAAGAGATTCTGCGCGCACACATGCCCAAAGGCCCTGTCACGCCGGCTACGCCCGCAGAGCCCTATCCGAAACGCGCGGATTACATGCCGGACGGGTTCACGATACCTTATGGCTCTCAGACTAAAAAAATTGACCGGGCGCGGCTGCCGGAGACCGTGCACGAGGGTGTGGCGTTGCGTACCAGAGAGATATCCGATGCTGTTATTCCCGCTGACAAGTTGCGCAAGGGTGTGAATGTTCTTGCCGTTGGGTTGCATCGTGCACCCGTGCCGGCTGATCGGTATGTGACCCGGCAAAGAGGTTCAATGGATGTGAAATCAGACCGATGGTGGACACGGCTTGGCCTGGTTTCCATTGCGATGAAAGCTGAACCGGACGCTGCGGTTGTTGCAAACGTGGAGCCGCGTTCCGGTCTGGGATTCCGACACTGGAACCAGAGCATTGTTCAGAAGGTTACTGTATCCGATTATCCCGACCCGTTTGACACAGCCAATCCTGTGGAAATAGTTGGAACACGAAACGGCAGTTTTTCTGGACAGATAGTGGTTGGTGATGAGAAGCCGATTGAAGGTTTGAGCGTTAAGGTTTCTGATCTGACCGGACCGGGCGTCATCCCCGGCTCGGCGGCGCTGGTACGCTACGCGCGGCCTGATGGAAGCGGCGCCACGTTTGATTCTCTTGACGAAATACCTCCGACCAAAGTTCCCACAAGAGGGAAATACGGGCGCTCGGTGCAGCCGATCTGGCTGACGGTGAAAGTCCCCGCGGATGCCAGAGCCGGTTCTTATGAAGGAACGGCCACGATTAAGGCTGAAGGTATCGAGCCGCGTCAGGCGAAACTAAAGGTTAATGTCAGCGGGTATCGCCTGCCGCCGTCAAAAGACTTTCCCGGAAGGATGGACCTGATTCAGTCCCCCGAGAGCGTGGCGATGGCCTACGATGTGCCGCTCTGGTCGGATAAGCACTTTGCATTGCTTGACAAAAGTTTTGCCCTGGTGGGTGGAGTTGGCGGCAAGACATTATATATCACCTGCATCAGGCGTACTCATTTCGGGAACGAACACGCGATGGTGCGTTGGATTCGGGATGAGAACTTCGATCTGCAACCTGATTTCAGCATAGTGGAAAAATATCTGGATACGGCAATAAAACACCTGGGCAGGATTCCAGGCGTTATCCTTTATTGCTGGGAGCCGCCGCACAGCCAGGGACATGCAGGCGGCACGGGGCGAGCGGGCAGGGTTCATGACAAACCGATTTTGTACAGTCTTTACGATCCGGAGACCGGAGAATATACAGGCGCGCGCGGGCCTGCCTGGGGAACCCCGGAAGCCAAAGAATTCTGGAAGAAGGTCACCGATGGAATTCAGCCTGTTCTCGAGAAGCGCGGGCTCGCCGATTCGATGCTCTTCGGGCTGGCGGGTGATCATCGGCCCACAAAGAAGGCCATGGATGATATTTCCAATGGGGTAAAGGACGCCGAATGGGCGATACATTCCCATTACCTTTGCAGGGAATGGCAGGGATATAAGATGGGCATGTTTATTGCTCTGTGGGGTATCAGTTGCGGGCCCGCGAGTCCAAGTCAAGGATACGCATTCGGCTGGTCTAATCCGAGATGGTTGTCCTACTATCCCAGGAGCATGTCGATTAAAAGCAGTCTGACTGAGTATCGGTGTAAACTGGAGACATGGATAGGCGCGCGCGATGGAAAATGGCCGTTTATTGCCACGCGCCGTGGACCGAAGGGACTTGGACGGCTCGGCGCGGATTTCTGGGTCGTTCTGAAGGACAGTCGCGGGCGCAGACGCGGAACATTGGCGGGTCGTTATCCTGAATCGGCATGGGGGCAGTTGAATCTCAACTTCGGAGTGCCCCGTATTTTTGGAATTGGAAAGGAAGGACCTGTTGCTACAGCGCGTTCGGAAGCTTTTCGTTCATCGACCCAGGAGATTGAAGCGCGCGTGTATCTTGAAAAAGCATGGCTGGATCCCCGGGCGCCGCAAATCATCGGGGAGGATATGGTTAATGAAATACGTCGGCTTCTGGATCGACGGATTCGCATTGTGAATATAACGTCAGATCAGGGTGACAAGGCCGAGGGATGGTTCATCAGCTCCGGCTGGAAGGAGCGGAATCAGAGACTGTTTGATCTTGCCGCTGATGTACAGAAGAAATACGGAAATAAGCAGCCTGATCCGGATCTAGACCAGGAAAGAAAAAATGAGGAAGCTGAACAATGAGAAATCGCGAATGAAAATCGGTATAAGTTTTTTGCTGTGTTTAGTCTTTTTATACCCTGCAGCCGGGCAGCTTGCATTGACTGTTGACAACAGTCATGACAAAGCGCTGGGCAACGCATTGATTACCGGCGGTGTGCCGTTCAAAAAGGGTGAGCTCAAGGATGTTTCCGGCCTGAATGTTATGCTGGACGGGAAAGCTATTCCTGCGCAGTTCAGTAAAACCGTTGCCTGGGATGACGGGTCGGTGCGCTGGGCTTTGTTGCACACTCAGGCGCCAGTGGCCGGGAAAGGAAGCGAAAGTCTTTCCTTGTCTACAGGCAAGAATCCCGAGCCTGCTTCTCCGATACAGATAAAGGAAAGTGATGAATCGCTGGCTGTTTCCACCGGGCCGCTTGCAGCGCTTCTGAATAAAAAGAAACCCGGTTTTGTGCATTCACTGCGTGTTGACGGCAAAGAGCTCTTGACCGGCGAGGGCAGGGGGATTGTTCTGGTGACCGGGGAAGGCAAGAAGGTTCAGGGTTTGGCGCCCGCGGAAGTGATTCTTGAGGAATCTGGGCCGATGCGAGCTGTGATTTGCCTGAAAGGCGGGTTTCCCGGTGTTCACAAGGATATGCTCAAGTATACCGCGCGCCTGTATCTGTATGCCGGACGTAAGATTGTGAAAACACATTTCTGGCTCGAAAACTATGGCGCCGATGGACATGGCAAGAAAGTTAAACCCGAATGGTTTGCATTTGAAGCCATGGGCCTTGATTTCGGGCTTGGGCTGGGTGATTCGATATCCGCTGAATGCGAAGGCGCGAAGGGCTCTGGACCATTCAAGGTCATGCAGACCTGCGAAAGGGGAAAGAAGAAGCCCTATTTCACCTATGATGATTTCACTTATGAGGTCACCCATAACGGCGAGGTGGTGAAGACAGGGAAGCGAACCGACGGTATTCTTAGTCTGAAGGGTGCGAATGGAAGTATGAATGTCGGCATTCGGCATTTCTGGCAGAATTACCAGAAAGCCATCGAAAAGGACGGCAAACATCTCATGGTGTGGCTTTGGCCTGAAGGGGGACAATGGCCGCGCAGCAAAGAATATACATATCGCATTCAGCGTTTGAAAGGAATTGTTAAAGAAGGAAAATATCGTCTGCAGGGGTCCGCCCATAAGGGACATGAGTTCATTCTTGATTTCTCTGGCGGGTCAGTCGAGAAGACAACCGCAGATCTTAATGGCCCGATATTTCCAAGAGCTGAAGGAAAATATTACACTTCCACAGAGGCGCTTCCCGAATTCTTTGTAGCAGAAAATGTCAGTACGGGAAATAAGTTCTGTGATTTCAAATTGCGCAATTGCATGAATATGAGCCGCAGGGTATTTGATCCTGAAACGCCGGACAGCCTATATGAAGCAAGGAAAGAGTCAAAAGTTTTTCATATAGGATCCTATCATTCCGACCAGTCCTACTGGTACGGCTGGATGGATTTTGGCGACATATCGGTTTATGGCGTGGGTCAAATATCGCTGCGACCCGACTGGCCATTGCTGGCGATGTTTGAATATTTGCGAAATGGTGACACTTCAGCGTGGCAGATGGCCCGACAGATGGCGCATCACCGGATTGATATTGACCAGTACTGGTCCGATCGCGATCCTCCGATTATGAATGGTGTTCAGAGCGGTAACGTGTGGCCGTCGTTCCATGCCCACGGGCGGGGCGGTGGATATGCGCCAGGCGGCACATTTATTGCCGGTCCCGCGTTGTGGTATATGCTGACCGGAGAACCCAAGGCAAAAGAAGCCTGCCTGCGCAGCGCCGAAGGACTTGTGCGGGCATGGAAGATAATTAATGAAAAGAAGGTCTATGGAGGAGGACGAAAGGCAGATATGTCCCAAAACGGGTGGACCATCAACAGTTTCTGCGCGGCGTATGAACTGACCGGCGATAATCGCTGGCTGGATGAGGCCATGAAACTTTTCAACGGCAACGTTGTGCCTAAATGGAAAAGCCATGGGCCGCATCTCCATTCGCCGGGTAAAGGCCAGATTCGGGGGCAGAGCTATATTGGTGAAGACAGGCAGTACTGCCATGCCATCGGATCGCTGTGCAATCTTCACAGATTAACTGGAAACGAGAAAGTGCTTGAGCTGTTAACTGCCGGTTGTGAGAAGGAATTGCCATCGAATTCCTTTTATGATGCGCCGGTCTTTCTTGCGGGACTGTATGCGTATGTTGGCGCGGTTACCGATAACGCAGAGTTCATGAAAACCGCGGTGAAGAAATTTGTGACGGGTTTTCCTGAATCGAAGAATCCGCCACCACGTTCGAATATGTTTATACGGGCAGGATATCTAATGGAATACGGGTTCTTGAAGGCAAAGCAGCAGGATTAGCCCGCATATTCCTTTTCCGGAGGAGGAGACCGGGAACACAGGCGGGTGCGCAGAATACTCTGACAGAGTTCCAGTCGCTGATGGAGTCTGTAGCGGTTCTCAATGACAGGTTAATGTTGCATTTGCGCCAGGCCGAGCGCACCGTCATTCCTTGCCGACTCTATAGAAGCCGTCGTGTCATAATGCGAATTGCCGGCACGTTTGAAACAGGACTTGACATCAATAGCCCGATTTCGCTACATTTGGACTACACTATGAAATCGATCCTTCATA
>CAYSRM010000117.1:0-5462 GCA_964433435.1 uncultured Victivallales bacterium | reverse complement strand
GGTATTTACGCGTCCCTACAATATCAAAAAGCCGCGCGTGTATATTCCACCCGCTGCGTCCCAGGCCTGCTATCCCCACATTAACCGCTTTAGCGCTCACTTTCCTTTCTCCTTTCATTTGTTAACTCCAACATCAGGATTCAATGGCACAATAAATCCGAATTCGGCATATTTTCCATATTCCGAATTAGCAATCATCTTGCCCTTGTGCATGTTTACAATTCGCCAGCAGGTGTATAGCCCCACGCCAGTTCCCTGCACACCCTTATGGTCAGGAGTCGAGAGCCTTGAGAAACGTTTAAACAGTCCATTGCTATCCTCTTCGCGAAATCCCGCTCCCTCATTTCTAACAATAAGCCTCAGACGTCCATCCATTAACTTGACAGACAGATCTATCCGCCCGTTCTCCCGCCCGTACTTCACAGCGTTGCTGATAAGATTCGTAATAACGCTTTTCATCAAGACAGCGTCACAAATCAAATTTGTTTTCTCTGAAGGAAGGTCCTCCGACAGCTTCATCCTTTTATCCTGAACAAGCTCTTCACTTTCTTCAATAGCGGGACGAACCACACCGCTAACAAAATCAATCTCGGAAAAGGAAGGATCACGCCCTCCCCCCTCAATTCTGGCAAGGTCCAGATAGCCCGCGATCAATTCATTGAGCCTTGTTCCCTTTCGGAATATCCGCTCAACTGTCTCCCTCTGCTCCTTGTCAATTCCTCCGGCAAAGCCTTTTCGAAGGATATCCGCGTTCATCATTATAGTTGCCACCGGATTCTTGAGTTCATGACTCACAAAGGCCAGCATTTCCATGTACTCGCTATTTCGGCGTTCAAGCTTGTCTATCAGGTAAGCCTTTTCCACAGCCTGGCTCAGGCGCGCGCTGACAGCAAGTTGAAATGCCGCATGGTCGCGGGTATAAGCGCGTTTATTTCTGGAACTGCGAAACAATGCGCCCACTATTCTTTCGTCTACGCGAAGCGGACAGGTAAGATTTGAGCCGATTCCTTCGCGAACCAAAAGACCGGTCGATCTGCTGTCAGGGTTCTCATGGTAGTAAGCGTTAATATCGTTGATAATCCTTATACGATTATCCCACAACACTTCGCGCAGCGAACTCCTGAGCAAATCCTCCGCGTATCCGGTTTTCAGCGCCATATCTTCATAAAGAGTCCTGGTCCAGTAACTTACAAGTCTCTGACCGTCTTCTTCAAGAAAAGCAACACTGATCCGGTCGCAGGGATATATATCGCGGGTAGAGTCAAAAAAGTAATCCAGGATATCCCCCATAGACTGTCTGCCGGCAATCCTGTTGTTAAGATCGGCCAGCAGATTCTCCTGTTCCATGGAGAATACCGCGCCAGTAAGATCTGCCGGATCAAAATAAACCGGTTGGCACGTTTCCGAACTCATCATTACCTTTCCAACCCGCATATTTCACGAGTTCACGGCGTTCAAGCCTCAACCTGCCCGCCCTCACGATGGTCGGGAGCAGGCGGGGCCCCGGCAAATTTTGATGTATGAATATACCACAGTTGGTTTGATCGCCGCCTTCGTCAAAAACTCAACTTTATCTGAACTACGAACTTGCACAAACTCAGCCGCAAGACCATAACCTCTCAATAAACTATTTCCAAAACAAAAAATTCAGCAAATGCCATTTCAAGCTTGACTTTTCACCCTTTAAAGCGTTAATTTTTTGTCAAATAAATCGCGGGAAACCCTGCGGTTTTTCCGTTCTTCATATGAAGCAGGGATCGGGCGGATTACGTCCTTTCTAGAATCAAGAAAGCTGGTGAGGATCCAAGATGAGTGAAAACGCAAATAAACTGAAAGAAATATGCGCAGCTTATGAAAATGACCGCACGCGCATGATGGACATAGTTCGCGATGTGCAGGCCGAATTCGGGCACATACCGGGCAACGCGATGAACATCATAGCGGATTGCGTCAACGGGCACCGGGTTGAAGTCGAGGGCGTGGTCTCGTTCTATTCGTTCCTCTCCGCCTCCCCCAAGGGCAAAGTTGTAATACGAATGTGCAACGATGTTATGGATTCGCTGAAAGGGTGCGATAAGGTGGCCGATGCGTTCAGGAAAGCCCTGGGAATAGACTTCGGCGAAACTACCCCTGACGAAAAGATAACGCTTGAGCATACCGCATGCATGGGCATGTGCGACCAGTCTCCCGCCGCTCTAATAAATGAAACCATGATAACGAACATGGATCCGGAAAAGGCGACTGAAGTGGCCGAATATCTGAAAAACAACGACGATACATCCGGACTTGTAAAGGAATTGGGAGACGGCAACAACTCCCACGAGCTTGTCAAAAGCATGGTCAGAAACAATATTCGGGAAAAAGGCGAGGTAATTTTTGCGGATTACGAATCGGGCGCCGGCTTGAAGAAAGCCCTTGCCATGACTCCGCAGGAAGTTATCAGGGATGTAAAGACTTCACGCCTGCGCGGAAGAGGCGGCGCAGGGTTCCCCACGGGAATGAAATGGGAGTTTACCCGTAAAGCAGAAGGCCAAAAGCGTTACGTAATATGCAACGCCGACGAAGGCGAACCCGGCACTTTTAAAGACAGGGTCGTTCTTACGGAATGTCCGGAACTGCTATTCGAAGGCATGACAATTGCCGGTTACGCCATCGGGTCTTCTGTCGGCATCCTCTACATGAGAGGCGAATACGCCTACCTGAGGCCGTATCTTGAAAACATTCTGAAACAGCGACGCGACCACGGACTCCTGGGCAAAGACGCAGCAGGAAAGAAGGGCTTTGATTTTGACATACGCATACAGATGGGGGCAGGCGCTTATGTCTGCGGCGAGGAAACCGCGTTGATAAGTTCATGCGAAGGATTGCGGGGCGACCCCAAAACACGGCCGCCATTCCCCGCGCAGGAGGGTTACCTCGCGTCTCCAACAACAGTCAATAATGTCGAAACATTCTGTTGCGTTTCACGGATACTTGATAAAGGACCCGGCTGGTTCGCAGAGATGGGAACAGACGGAAGTCCGGGAACTAAACTGCTGAGCGTATCAGGCGACTGCAAAAAACCGGGCATCTATGAAGTACCCTTCGGCATCAGTCTTAATGAACTGCTGGAAAAAACCGGCGCTGAGAAAACCAAGGCTGTTCAGGTCGGCGGCGCATCGGGACAGATGGTTGGGCCAGACCATTTCAACAGGGTGATCTGTTATGACGACCTCGCCACGGGCGGATCGATAATGATATTCAACGAGGATCGCAATCCTCTGCAGATAGCTTCCAAGTTCATGGAATTTTTCATCGACGAGAGCTGCGGCTACTGCACCCCGTGCAGGGTTGGCAATGTTCTTCTCAAGGAACGTCTCGACAAAATTATCAACGGCAGAGGCGTTGAAGCAGACATTCCTTACCTGCAGGAGCTGGGCAAAACAGTAAAGACAACCAGCCGATGCGGACTCGGACAGACCTCGCCCAACCCGGTTCTTTCAACAATTGAAAACTTCCGCGCTGATTACGACAGGCTGATAAAAGAAACCGAAGCTGCCTCCGTCGGCGCGCACAAGGGGATGAATCCGTCTTTTGATATTGAGGCGGCGCTTCAGGATTCAGAATCTATAGCAGGACATTCTTCGGAAATATATTGAGACGCAGGAAGAGGAAAAAACAATGAGCGATACTATAAAATTCACAATAGACGGCGCGGAAGTCCAGGCGACCAGGGGACAGACAATAATCGAAGCCGCAGATAACGCTGGAATATATATTCCGCGCCTGTGCTACATAGAGGGCCTGGTGGCTCACGGAAGCTGCCGGGTATGCACCGTTATGGTAAACGGACGCCCCCAATCGGCATGCACACAACCGGTGGCGGAAGGTATGGCTGTCGAAAACGACACTGAAGAGCTCAAGAACTACCGCAGAAATCTTATCGAAATGCTTTTCGTCGAGGGGAATCATTTCTGCATGTTCTGCGAAAAGAGCGGCGACTGCGAACTGCAGGCAATGGGCTATCGTCTCGGCATGATGGCGCCGAAATACCCATACCTGTTTCCTCAACGCAACATAGACGCTTCGCATCCGGATGTGTTTATCGACAGAAACCGCTGCATACTGTGCGGACGATGCGTCAGGGCATCCCGCGATATCGACGGCAAAACAGTCTTCGAATTCGTCGGACGCGGACCCGACAAGAAAGTTGCGGTCAACTCTGAGGCTAAGCTTTCCGACACAAAGCTCGACGTTTCCGACAAGGCAGTGGAAGTATGCCCGGTCGGAGCAATTCTGAAAAAAGGAGTCGGCTATTCCGTGCCGATCGGAAAACGCAAATACGATCACGAACCTATAGGTTCCGATATTGAAAAAAAGGCCGCACAGGCAGACAAGAAAGGCGCAGAGTAATGGAAAAACCGAAAGTTGCTACAACTTCACTGGCGGGATGTTTCGGTTGTCACATGTCAATCCTGGACATCGATGAGCGGATACTTGAGCTTATTGACATTGTTGATTTCGACAAATCTCCAATAGACGACATAAAAAAATTCACGGGGCGGTGCGCCGTGGGCCTGATAGAAGGAGGCTGCTGCAACGACGATAACGTGCACGTTCTCCAGGATTTCCGAAACCATTGCGACGTTCTGGTCGCTCTGGGCGACTGCGCTACTATGGGCGGAGTTCCCGCAATGCGCAACACTATCCCGCTTAAAGAATGCCTTGAAGAAGCATATCTTAACGGACCTACCGTGCATAACCCGGACAAACAGATTCCCAACAACAAGGAACTGCCTCTTCTTCTGGACAAGGTCTACCCCGTGCAGCATGTAGTCAAAATCGACTATTTCCTGCCGGGCTGCCCCCCGCCCGCAGACACAATCTGGCAGGCTCTGGTGGCTTTACTGAATAATAAGCCCATGGACCTGCCGTACGAACTGATAAAATACGACTGATTAACGGAGGTCGATACGTGAATAAACAAGATACACTCAGAAGAATAGCTATTGAACCTGTGACCCGCGTCGAAGGCCACGGCAAGGTTTCACTATTGCTTAATGATAAAAACGAGGTTGAGCAGGCGCGTTTTCATATTGTGGAATTCCGCGGATTCGAGAGGTTCATCCAGGGCCGCCCGTTCTGGGAGGTTCCGGTAACCGTCCAGAGACTCTGCGGCATATGCCCGGTAAGCCACCACCTTTGCGCGGCCAAGGCTATGGACTGGATAGTGGGCGGGGAGAATCTCACCCCCACAGCCGAAAAAATGCGCAGGCTGATGCATTACGGACAAACGCTGCAATCTCACGCGCTGCATTTCTTCCACCTTGTTTCCCCCGATCTTCTGTTCGGCTTTGAGGCTGATCCGGCAATAAGAAACGTCATAGGCGTGGCAAAAAAATATCCGGACCTCGCGGTCCAGGGCGTAATGCTCCGCAAATACGGCCAGGAAATCATCAAGGCAACCGCCGGCAAAAAGATTC
>CAYSRM010000116.1:0-5537 GCA_964433435.1 uncultured Victivallales bacterium | reverse complement strand
ATGACTCCTCTCACCGCCAGATCCCGCAAAGCCTTCATTGTTTCCCTCTCCCGCTCCAGAAAGACCAGTTCAACCGACAGGTTCCTGTGATAAGCGCCTTCGAGCGAACCCTCGGGGTCGAGGATACCCACAAGCATTCCAAAAGTACTGGTTACAGGAATGCTCCTGGTGAGCAGATCGCCTCCCACCGTGTTAAAGACAATGTCCGCTCCTTCCCCGCCGGTAGCCTGTTGAACCATTTCAACAAAGTCATCCTTCCTGTAATTCACCGCCTGTTCGGCGCCCCATTCCATGGCTCTGTCTGTCATATAGTCGCTGCAAGATACCAGGGTCCGCGCTCCCGCCGCGACAGCCATCTGGATGGCGAAAGAACCGACACCGCCGGCTCCGTGTACGAGAACCGTTTCTCCGAGCCGCAATCCGGCGCGCATAAGCAACGCCTGCCAGGCAGTACTTCCCGCCAGGGGAATAGCAGCCGCTTCTTCGTGCGAAAGGTTCGCCGGCTTCAGAACAACTATGTCCTCTTCAACAGCATGGTATTCAGCATTGCACCCCTGTGCCCCCGCGAGTCTTGAGGTATAGAACACCTCGTCTCCGGCCTTGAAATCCCGAACTTCGGATCCTACTTTCTCGACAACACCGGAAGCATCAAATCCAAGCACCTTGGGAGCCTCAAGCCCGAAATCTGCGCCCATCTCGCGAATTTTAAAATCAACGGGATTGACAGAAGTGGCAACAACCTTCACCAGGAGTTCCTTCGCTCCGGGCTCGGGTTCGTCAATGTCCTGCATTTTGAGAACCTCGGGGCCCCCGAAGTCCGTGGCAACCATAGCTTTCATGCTCTTCCTCCTTGTACTGCTTGCCGGCTTTGCCGCTTTTGCGACTATTTAAGGTAATATGGCCAAAGATGAGGAAAAAAAGAATCAGGAGAACTCGTAATTCTGGCGGAGAAAAACCGCACACACATGATGTCTGCGGCGGACACCATTACGCCCTTTCAAGCCACTTGACTTCATGCACGGAGCGCCGCTGAATACCACGTCTATCGTCCGGACCGGTGATCCTGAAATCAAAGATGTCTTCGTCCGGCGCGGTCATTCCAGGCAGAGCAACCGGCACACCTTCATAAACAACGGAATCGCCGTTGAATTCAATTCGATAAGTCTCGCCTTTCTGTGCGTTTTCTATGATGATCTGCCTCACCGTAGCATGCGGAGTTTGCTGAGAGCCTTTCATGTTCATTTTATTTTCCCTTGTAGTGTGTGCTGTGTCCCGAAAACGCTTCCGCAGCCTCCATCAACGTTTCAGACAGGGTCGGATGCGTGTGTATTGTCAACGCCAGGTCGCCGGCAACTGCCCCCATCTCAATGGCAAAGACGCCTTCGGCAAGAAGCTCTCCGGCATTGTGTCCGGCTATGCCCACCCCGATAATTCTACCGGTTTCCGAATCGGAAATGACTTTTGTCATGCCGTCGGTCCGCGCAAGGGTCACCGCTCTACCGGATGCCGCCCACGGGAAGGAGGTTACCATCACGTCCAGTCCTTTGTCCTCAGCCTGCCGTTCGGTCAACCCGCACCAGGCGATTTCAGGATCCGAGAAAACAACAAAGGGAATAGCTTTGGGCTCAAACACGTCTTTCTTCCCGGCGATGGCCTCCACGGCAACCCGGGCCTCATGAGTTGCCTTGTGGGCGAGCATGGGCTCGCCAGCAACATCGCCCACTGCAAAGATGTTGTTTTCCGCCGTGCGTCTCTGCCCGTCAACTTCCACAAAGCCTTTGTCGGTAACAACAATGGAAGTATTCTCAATGCCCACCTTGTCGGTAAGAGGTTTTCTTCCCACCGCAAGCATAACCTTGTCAAAAACGTTGTTTTTGACCTTGTCGCTGCTGAAGGAAACACGCATTCCATTATCCTTTTCCTCCATCTTCTCAACCCTGGTCTCGGTGTGGATTCCTTCGAACATCCTGTTCATACGCTTGGAGAGAAACTTCACAAGGTCGCGATCAGCGCCGGAAAGAATCTCTGGCAGCATTTCCACCACGGTAACTTTGCTGCCCAACGAGGCGTAAACCTGCCCCAGTTCGAGACCGATGTATCCGGCGCCGACAACGAGGAGGGTTTCCGGCAAGTCCCCGAGATCAAGCGCCTCGCGAGAAGTCATAACCCGGCTCGAATCGGGAATTCCGGGGATTGTCTGCGGTTCCGATCCGGTGGCAAGAATCGCGTTTTCAAAGATAAGCTCTTTCTGTTCACCTTCGCAGGGTTCGATAACAGCCGTGTTAGGATCCTTCAAGCGCGCGGCGCCTCGAATGTAATGGATCTTTCTCTGTTTGCAAAGCTGCCCGAGGCCGCCGGTCAGCTTCTTTACAACAGATCTCTTCCATTTTGCCACTTTTTTACAATCGACCTCGAGATCTCCAACTGAAATGCCCCATTGCGACGCCTGCTCCGCATCATGCAGAAAATTCGTTACATGCAGCAAAGCTTTCGATGGGACACAACCTCGATAAAGGCACACCCCGCCGGGATTCTGCTCCGGGTCCACAAGGGTAACTTCCATGCCAAGGTCAGCTGCATGGAAAGCCGCCGGGTAACCGCCCGGCCCTGCTCCGATCACCAACAACTGCGTTTGCTTCTTATCACTCATAATCTTCCTTCCTGACGTTTGGACCCAACTTCGTAAAGCATAGCCATGGAAGCGAATGTTGATATATGCCCTCCAATGCCCTTTTCCTCCCTGTCCGGCAATCGTCTATGATTTGAAAGTCTCCAGCAACCGGGTTAAACCTTACCCTACTCTCCGAAAAACCTTACCTGCAGCCATCGGCTCCCTTTCGGAAGCGGAAATAAATTGAAAGAAAAAAGAGAAAACCACGGCATGCAGGGACTTGTGCATTGCTGTTTGCCTCCTCCGCGCTCGCGGCTGCAGGAACAACGAATACCGCCCTGGCAGAGGAATGCAAACTGGACCTGTCACGGCATGGATGAAACCAGCCTCTCCTCAATTAAGACTGTATGCCTTGTCCTCAGGCCGGTGGGTTCCCCTGCAGCGCGGGCCTGACAGGGAACTCTGCCCTCAGGCGAAGTGAAAGGATCAGTCAAAGCGCATCACATCTGTGCCGGGCTTGACTGCATCATCAATCCGGTCCAGGGCTTCCCTGCTGGGGACAATGTCCAGGGCGCCGAGGTTGTCCTCAAGGTGTTCGAAGGTACGCGGTCCGATGATGGGCGAAGTAACGCCGGGCTGATGCAGAAGCCACGCCAGTGCCAACTGGCTCAGTGTCGCCCCCACCGGGTAATGCCCTTCGAGAATGTCGTAAAGCTTTTCCACGATGTGCAGCGGCTCCTGGTATTCGGGTGAATCCGGATTCCAGTTGCGTCGCTTCGCACGGCTCCCTGCGGGCGTTTTCCTGCCTTTCCGGTATTTACCCGTAAGCCACCCGCCTGCCAGCGGACTCCATGGGATTACCGCAAACCCGTGTTTTCTACAGAAAGGCAGAACATCGTTTTCGATGCGTCTGCAGAAAATATTGTATGGGGGCTGCTCACAGACAAATCTTTCGTAGTTGTGCTTTTCGCTGAGCCACAAAGATTCGCACAGCGTAAAGGTGGCAAAGGTCGAAGTTCCTATATACAGCACCTTTCCCTGCCTGACCAGGTCCGTAAGAACGGATAACTGTTCGTCCATGGGGGTGTTCGGATCCGGCCGGTGCAACTGATAAAGATCAATGCGGTCGGTCTGGAGGCGTTTCAGGCTTTCCTCCACCTGGCGGATAATATGATATCGTGAATTTCCGCGGTCGTTCGGCCCATCGCCCATTGAGCCGTGGACCTTGGTTGCCAACACCACTTTATCCCTCTTGTCCTTCAAGGCCTTCCCGACTATCTGCTCGGAAACCCCGTCGTTGTAGATATTGGCTGTGTCTACAAAATTGATCCCCCTGTCAATCGCGCCATCAATTATCTTAAAAGCTTCCTTTTCTTCAGTCGCTCGCCCGAAATTCATTGTTCCTAGACACAGGGGCGAAACTTTGACACCCGCCCTTCCGAGATTGCGATAATCCATTATTGAAAACTCCTTTCATGGATGAACTGCTTTTAAGACATAATCCGGTCCAAGGCAGCAGGATGCCATCAGTCAAAGACGTATTTAAGGCTTCGATTTTTCTGACACATACAGGAAACCGAACACTCTGGCAGGTATGAAGGCAGGAATGCCTGTCCGGATGTGGGTTTCCGATCAGAGATCAGATAAATATAGGACATTCCGGGGCTGATTATTGGTTGTCGCCGTCTTAACCCGCATATCTCACAGGATTTCGTAGTAGCCTGTCCGCCATCCGGCGGAAGAGAGTGGAAAGTGCTGCTGCGAGGATGCAAATTGGTGAAACGCCGGAGCAGCCGTATAGACATACTGCAATCTGGCGTTTTGTCAATTCGTGCCCTCGCAGTGGCGCTATCCGCGCTCGCAGCAGGACTTTTGTGAGATATGCGGGTTAATTCCAGAAATTCAAGTATCCGGACTATGCGGCGCTTGACCAAGGAGAGGCGAACTGGCATTATATCAGTTGAGTTCAATAGATTCGCAAGCAATTAACCTGAAAACAACATTGAAAGGAAAGCTCATGATCCCGGAAAAAGTAGCGCAAGCTCTTAACGTCCAGATGAACAGGGAACTGTTTAATTCAAGTCTCTACCTGTCGATGGCGGCTTATTTCGATTCCATTAATCTTGAAGGCGCCACAGCATGGATGGAAAAACAGGCGGAAGAAGAGCGGGAACACGCATTCCGGCTTTATAATCATCTCAAGGAAAGAGGCGCCCGGATAAAAGTCGACACGGTGGAAGCTCCGCCTGCAGAATGGGATAGCCCCCTGGATGCATTCGAAGCCGCTTATGAACATGAGTGCCGCGTTTCCAGGGAATTTGACGAGCATATGGCGCTGGCCGATGCCGAGGGAGATTATGCGACAAAAAGCTTTCTGCAGTGGTTTATTGACGAACAGGTTGAAGAGGAAGCTTCGGTTGATTCCATAATACAGAAACTGAAAATGGCCAAGGACGCGCCAGGCGGACTCATGATGATTGACAGGATGCTGGCCCAGCGCAGCGCAAGCTGAACAAAACATCCCGGAGCCGCCTTGTGCGGCTCCTTTTTTTTAATGCCGTTCAACCGCGTCTCTTCCTTGACGGTTGGCCAAATAGAATTAACATAGTTCATGTGAAACAGCGTCCATTTGTACATCTTCATTTACACACTAACTTCAGTCTTCTTGACGGCGCCTGCCACATCGACCAAGTCGTAGAGAAGGCCCATAAACATAATATGCCTGCCGTGGCATGTACCGACCACGGCGTGATGTACGGCATAGTGGATTTCTACCAGAAAGCTCTCAGCGGCGGGGTCAAGCCTATACTTGGCTGCGAGGTCTACGTGGCGCCGCACAGCAGGTTTGACACAAAGGCAAAAGGTGCATCAAACGCTGCAAATCACCTGGTTCTGCTGGCAACCCATTTCGAGGGGTATCGCAATC
>CAYSRM010000115.1:0-5617 GCA_964433435.1 uncultured Victivallales bacterium | reverse complement strand
AAAGGTAAGCAGGAGAGAATATCCAATATCCAACCACGCCTTCGCTCAGGTAGCTACGGCGGGCACGGCCACGCCTTCGCTCAGGTAGCTACGGCGGGCACGGCCACGCCTTCGCTCAGGTAGCTTCGGCGGGCGCAGCATGGAATGTCCAATGATGAAGGGGAAGAGCCACGTCAGCGATGATATCGCTAAGTGGCCACTTGCCGCAGAGCGGCGACGTGGAAGAGGCCGTAGACTTGGCGCTATCCGCGCTCGCAACAGGAATTCTGTGAGAAATACGGGTTAGACCTCTACGGGTTGGCGATGACAACTCGAAATCCGTCATGCCAACAGGGTTTTCTTCCTCGCCACGATCTTACTGAACGGTATCTGCCTGTCAGCCCGAACCTCCGGCTGCCAACGTTGTCTTCAGTTCCTTTCATACACCATTCGGATACATTCGAACACATGTTGTGCAATCCAAAGAGATTGGGTGTGCGCAAGCCGACCGGTGCGCAATGGTATTCCAACCTGGCGCCCTTTAATGTCTCAAAAAGAGGAGGTTTCTCCATGCTTTGCCGCGCTGTCGCCATTGATTCCCTCGTATTTCCGGTATAGTAAAGCGTCTCAGTTCCCGCCCGGCAGGCATATTCCCATTCGTCCTCCATTGGCAGGCGCACAACATTGCCATCGAGGCTGGATTTGTATTCCTTTGTCATGCGGCGACAAAATTCATTGGCTTGTTCCCAGCTCACAGATGTAGCGGGATAACGATGGCCATGAAAAGCATCCGCGCCGGGCAGATCCATGATTGTCCTGAATTGTCTTATCGTTACCTCATAAATCCCCATCCAGAATCCCTGATTGATTCTTACAGGTTCCAGTTCATTCTTTGCCTTATCGCCGATCTTGCCCTTACCCGGAGGTATCCATGTAAATTTCATTTTGATGCCATTCCCCGAATCCAATATCATCTTCTTCTCGATACCGGCTTCAGCGAAAATCGTTATGTCTGTCCGTTTATCCTTTTCTATAGTAAAGGTCTGATTCCACTTCCTGCCGCACCAGTCAAATTCGATTCTGTGTCTGCCTACCGGAACCCGGCTCCAGTTCAGTGGCCGATGCGGCCAGAACCTGTAAGGCTCTTCCTTATCTAACCTGAGTGTGCCGCCTACGGGGGATCTTACGGTCAGACGTCCGGTCACGCCCTTCATCTTGCTTTCTTTGACAGCCGTTGAGCCGCCGGACAAAGCCGGATGCCGCAGATCCATCAACCACACCCCGTTCCTTGTCACAGCCACAATGCGCTTTTCATGCTTTGTAAGAAATACCGGGGAGCTGTGATCGGGCATCTCAAGATCCCATCTTGGATTCATGGCTTTGTCAGGCGACTTAGGTCCGATAATCTGGAAGAGTTGGATTCCGTCTGAATGAATCAGAAAGCCATCTTTTTCAACCAGAGCAGAGTCATGAGCTTTATTAGGTCTTTTTTTGGAACGAGATGTGAGTGGCGCCGCGTACCTGAACCCATAGAAGCTGCCAAAGTAGAGATCGAGAGTCGCCTTTTCGGGTTCAAGAAGAAATGTTCCATTTCTATTGTTTCGAACAAAAACCCTGCCCTCATCATCCAGTGTCATTCTCATGTTGCCGTACCATATGAAACTGGAGTGAATATTGCTTTTTCCTTCAACTGTCATGGGCCTTGCTTTGATCCGTTTGATTTCGTCGGTTCTGAGATCGCAGGCAAAGACACCGTCTCCGCCTCGACGGAATTTCACTGGAAACATCAATCTGTCAGCCTTGCCGTCAAGCGCCATTCCGTGTATTGTCCATCCGTTAGCGCCACCTTTGTTGTCAAGTTCCGATTCGGTTTGCGCCCGCCGCGCAGCTGCCAGGATCTCTACGTCGGATCCATCAGGATTACAGCGAGCCAGGTGATTCTTCATGCCCAGGTACAACTTGCCTTCGTAATACTCTATATCTGACAGTGTCGAGATGGGTAAACTGCCGTCTGAAAGAATCCGGCTGGTTTGTCCGCTATCCAGTTCCATCCGAACCAGGCAATCCTTTTCCTTAAAGTACGCTGAGTCTCTGGCAAGGAAGAAAAGGCTGTCGGCGCAAAAAAATGACGCATGTGTAGATGATGGATCGCGCGCCTTATTTGCGGAATACCTTCCCAGCAGCGTAAACTGTTTTGATTTCATGTCGAGCTTGCCGAGAGCGACTGGGGTTCGGATGTTATCTTTTACCGGCGCAATCCGGGAAAATTGTCTAACCCGGCCTATGAGAAGGAACAAATTGCCATCCCTGTGCTTGGCGGCAAGAATCGACAAAGGCCTCGTCCGCTCGTCTTCAGACTTTACCGAAGACCCTTCCCCGGGCGCGTCGAGAAAATCCTTCGCGTCTGTGCAATCGTAGATTTTCTGTGCTGTCGTCAGGCAAGGCGCTTCTGATTCAGCCTTCGGATCGAGGCTGCGACCGTACCGAAGCTTGTGAATAGAAGTCAGTTTTTCAGCCAGCTTGAGACGTCTTAATCGGCTATAGCGCGCGGGCCCTTGATAATTCTCATTCTTCAACTGCGATATGGCAGTTTCTATGTATGCCCCGGGATGCTCGGCGTTTTCGCTGTCGTGCCAGTCGAGGAACAATAAAACATTATCGGCCAGCCATTTTTTCGAAGTAAACTCGTTGAGTATGCGCTTCACCTCCGGCACGGCGATCTCTGCCGGGAACTGAATGGGTTGAGGCGGCACAGTCCTGTATTTCACTCTCCAATGGTACAAAAAGTCTCCCTCAACATAAAGCAGCCGGTTAATCAAAGTCTTCGCGGTTTCCTGGTCTTTTATGGCAAGATTCGCGGCCCGGCGCAACAGCTTCTTTATGCGCTTTTCCGGATTTTCAACAAGAGAAGGGTCCACCTGAAGCAGCAAAGCTTCTGCCATGGCGGCGCTGGCGCGCCAGTCACCTGAGTGAGTCACGTTGTCTTCAATACGCTCATCTCGCTGCCATGAAGACTCATAAAGATTCAGCAGCTTACGTTTGTTTTTCGCCGAGAAACCGGTTACGTCGCATTGAACGGTCTTGCCGTGTCTTACCTTTTTGATGCTTGTTGCGAGCGCTTCAAACCCGACCTTCGCTTGAACGTCGTACCTTGGAACCCTGGTTCCCAGCTCCAGAAAGACAGACATGGCTTTCTCTTCATTATCAATGAGCCCCCTGATAAAACCCAGCTCAGGGCCACAAAGATCCGGCAAGTCCAGGTATCTCTTCAGTACGCGTTTTCTGAAAACGTCGTAACGTTGTTTTTGTTCGTCTGTCTGGAGCTTGAGCGCCTTGGATTCAAAAGTCGGCCATGTGCCGCTTGTGGATGTTATCAGTTGCATTATGGCCACGGATATGCGCGTTGGTATGCGCCCATGCACATCTCTGACGCCAAGAGCGTCCATCCTGTCGAGGACATCCATTATCCTGTGTAGAACATCGAGTTGCTCATCTGTTGATATGCCTTCTGTCTGGAATTCCGCCGTGAGAATCCTGTGCAGTCTCGGTCCTGTCAGGCTGTGGTCTGGTTTGACGGTAAAGGCAGTTTCAGCAAGGGTTCGGGCAGCCCGCACGACCGACAAGCCTGCGCCAGTCATCCTGATTCGCTTTGCTTCAAGAATGAGCTGTTCCGGACCAACGGGCGATTCTCTGATGTCCAGTTTTTCGGATAATCCTGAGACAAGATCATCAACCAGGGCGTTCAGGTTCGTAACAGTGCCCTGTCGCGTCAGTGAATCTATCTCCTTACCCTTGATATCAGACAAGGAAATCCGCGCCTTGATTCCTTCTTCCGCTTTGGAAACGTCAATATCAAGACATGAGGAGGAAAGAAGCAGATTTTCAAGGGGTTTACCTGTCAACTCGTATTCCTTCAGCAGCAGCCCCAGGCTTTTACGTTCGAGTAAAGCGATGTGCTGCTGATTGATTAGCCTGCGCCGTAGCAGTTCGCACACTGTATCCGGAACCCAGTCAATACGATCCGGCAGACCTACGTCATGCGCGCTCCAGACAGATACGGTGTGGGTCTTCGTCGTTGAAAGCCCCTTCCATTTCCGCAGAGCCGTATCAATACAATCCTGAGCCATCGCGGCAATTCTGTCGGCTTTATGATCAACAGGCAGCGGCGCGTCGAGGACGCAAACTCCTGTGGCGGTGTCAAACCCGACAACTGCGGCAGCCTCGACGTTTCGTTTGCCCTTTGCCGGGGAAGACCCGTCCTTCTCCAGGAACCACCTCAAATCGAAAAAGATATCGCAATCCAGGACTTTACCGGTCTTTATAGCATCCATTCCGGACAACTCAGTCTCAAGCGATACCCTGTGTTCACTGAGTATTTTTTTGACATTCGCCCGATCCAGAAGCGCCACATCATCACGCTTTGAAAGCGCCACCTCCATCAAAGCAACGATCGCCTCGGCCTTATCCCCGCCGGAGGCGCAGAGAGCGAGGCGGGGTTTGGATTCAACGTCTGACGCTGCCGCCGTCGATACGATCAGTAGGGCCAGCATCCAAATGATTATACGAGTTTTCATGAACCAAGGACTAAGGTTATCGGTTCCGCCCTTCTACTTTTCCGCCAGCTTCGGCAGCATGCGTTCGGCTATATCGGCCGCGGCTTTCTGGAGAGCTTTCTTGCCGGCGATCTGTTCGGTAAGATCCACCTCGACAGCGGTCTGGCGGTCAATGGCAAGCACTTCGTCCGTGTCACGGTCAATAGCCTTTACCTCCAGGCGCGCTTTGACGCTGACAATATTTCCTCGTCTCATTGCGAATTCGCTGAAACCTTCGCCCTTCAGCACAATATCCGCCTTACCTTTGCTTGCCGAGGCGTCAATCACATCAAATCCGGTTTCCTTACAAAACATGCTGATTTCCGTTTCCGCTGCCGGGTCTATTACCGCCTGGCCAACGTGCCGCTCTACAATGTCAACCGTGACGCTTGGAAGCTCGGCCCCTTTCAAGGCCTTTTTCAGCGCCGCGATCCGGTCTTCGGTCTTTACTTCTTTTGCAACGAGTTTGTCCGACTGCTTCTTGATCTTGGCTGCAACCTTGCTTGCGAGAGCTTCAACAAGCGGCGCGATTTCATCGCTTGTCTTGCCTTTGACTGATTCGCCAAGCACCCTGCTTGTTTCCGTGCCGATTATCTTGGCTACAAGGTAGAGCGTCTTGTCGGTGTCAATAATCGAGCCGGTTACAAGAATTCTGGCTCCGGTCAGTTGGCCCACCTGCACGGCCTGCCCCGGTGTTACCATTCCGGACATATTCAATTCGTGTTCTTTTAGCAGTTTGCCCATCTCTGTGCGATCCACAAGCATCAGGTTAGGGTCCACGACCAGAGAGGCGAAAAGTATATCGCTTACCTTGCTGCCGTATCCCTTTACACCGGAGCCGCGTTCTGCGAATTCAAAGATAGCCGCGGGATAAATCTCCGGGATTTTTTCTTCCTTTTTTCTGGACTCCTCTGCCATGCCCGTGGCAGTCATCAGTAAAGAGAATCCAATTATTGCTACTGTCATGTTCTTCTTCATTTTTGTCTCCTTTCCCGCCAGAGGCAGGGTTTATTTCTTGTTCTTCTTTTCAACGTAATTCAAAAGCC
>CAYSRM010000114.1:0-5629 GCA_964433435.1 uncultured Victivallales bacterium | reverse complement strand
TCACAAATTTCTCGCCGGTGTCTATAAGAGCAACCCCGTGCATACTCAGCACAGTCTCAATTGCTTCAAGATACTCAGCCTTCGTTAATTCACCCTGGCTGCGCAAAGTGATTTTATCAGCCTTGGCTCCGGGGTCAATAAGAGGCGTCCGCCCTGTTACACTGCTGTAAGTCTGAACAACCACATCAAGCGACTCGCCGTCAAATGTCAATCGGTAGGACTCACCTGGTTCCTCATTGCCTGGTTCGGGCATGCCCGGAAGCTGGCCAAAAATGGTGCTCACAGCCAATTGCAACGCCACAAAACAACAAAGCAGTCTTCCTGTCGCACTAATACGTATCATCCGGCCTCCTGTCAATTTCCGCTTCATTCGCAACTCAGGTTTCATCGGCTTCTCGCTCCTGTTTCTGTCCCTCGCTTCGAGTGTAAGCGGCATGCAAAAGAAAGCTGCCTCGAAGCTTCCGGCTTCCGCTTCTCCGTATAACAAGGTACCGGACATCGAGAATAGCACCCTCCTTCTGCATATCAATGAGGAAATCAACCAGCGAAGCAATAGTTCCCTCCCACTCCTTACACTCAATCGGCAGTTCATAAACGTCCCGAATCTTCTGCTCTTCTCCCGCTTCCCGTCTGCCTATGGTTAATCCATTCTGCGAAGCAAGAGTATCCATAACCGACAACCAGTAAACGTCAACTCTCTTGTCCTCCGGCAAGGAAGGCAAAGCTTCACGCAGCTCTGCAAACTGGTCTTCCCATTTTCCCCTTTGAGCTATCAGCCGCTTCTTCTCCGATATATCTTCCCGAATAACCGCCTTCTGGTCCCGTATCGCCTGCCATTCCTCAACCTGGGGTTTGGCAAGAATCACAGTGAGACCAAGCAACGCTATTGCGCTGGTCATTAATACAAGCATCAACTCTCTCTTCGAAAGATTCACAATTCCTCCTCTGGCAGCCTTATCTCTATGTCATAAATCTCTTTTCCTTTTCGACGGTCACGGCGCACACTATTCAGAACGCTCTCGAGAAACAGATCGGATTCGTCCAGCCTGTTCTTGAATTCGTATATCACGTCCACCTGCGAAGCTTCTCCTGTAATCCGTAGCGACTCTCCCTTACGATACGCAAAAGACCGTAATTCCACGCCGCGCGGCAGCTTCCTGCTGATCTCCCAGAAACACTCCAGCGCTGAATGGCTTTCATCAGTATAATGCCTGAGCATCAACGCCCGCGCCCGCAGTTCACGCACATCCAGAGACGCGCGGCTCAGCTTTTCGTCTCTGGCCTTCAATTCGGCCAGATCCGATCTACCGGCCTGCAGGAAACCCATGCCCGAGCCAACAAGAGCAAGCCAAAGCACAACAATACCAACAGTCCAGCAAATAACTCTCTTCTTAAAGCCCTTTGCAAGCTTGGCCTGCCGCCATTCACCGGGCGTAAGATCAATCAAACCTCGGCGGCGGGAGTTCTCGCGAACAGCTACTCCTTCCGCAACATTTGAAAGTTCATTCAAAGAAGCACAAGAAATCTCATCGTCAATTTCCCGGCAGGCCGCTTCAATAACCAAGGGGTCAAGCCGCTCAGGAACCCACGCCCTGATCCGCTGTTCGGATACCACTCCATGTTCTACCTCGAGAGACAGAAGTGTATATGCAATATCCCGCCCCAACTCGCTGCCGGCCTCAGCCGGGTCAACACCTTCCGGCAGCTCTATCGACCTGATAGCAACAGGCCTTCCGTCCTGAAAAACCAGTATTTCTGCGGCTTCAACACCGGGGAAAAGAATAACCTCCCGACCGCTCTCACTCAGCGCCCCGGAATCGCGCAGTGCCTGTATCAGACCCAGCGATGCACAGTCCAACCGGTTAGACCGTACCCCGGCTGACTCCAGAACAAAACCCACACGGTCAAGAAACTGCTTCCCGGCCATGGCAATAAGCACAACGTTTGAACCGTCTTCAGAAGCCAGAACCTCGTATGACCATACCGTGTCCTCTTCGGCAAACGGCGAAAGCTTGTCCACCTGCAACTGAACCATGCTTTGCAGTTCATCCTCTTCATCCGAAGGCAAACTCATGACGCGAAGAAGCAGACGATCAGAAGACAATGCTACGGCAACCCTTCTGCCGAATTCCTTTTTCCGGGCTTTAAGCTGTTCAATGACAGGCTCCAGTTCGTCATCGTCCATGCCAGCCCAGCCCGGACAGTCAATACTACCATTGGCCTGGACCCGGCGGTTCTCCCCGTTCCGGAGCGTGGCCCACTCTATCCGGTCTTTTTCAAATACAACTGCCGTTGTCACGTCCTGGCTCATTATTATGTATCCTCAATCCATCGCAACACATTCAACCGCTTCCCGTCATAATGCCCTACACATTGAATGGTCCGGTTAACACCTGCTACATTCCCCCTGGCAGTAATCCTGTATATCTTCGAATCAGTCGTGATATACTTCTTCAGTTCAGCGGGAAGCTGTGTTCTGGTTATAAAATCATTCGGATTCCTGAAAGGATTCCCCTCCATATCCTCACCCTCAAGACCTTGCACTTCCTCGCGAATAGTGGCCGCTTCCACTTCATCAATGAAAGGCAAAGTCATCAACACATCAGCGCTGGCGGCGTTTACATTGACCCTATTGCCGTAAACAGTCAACAGGTCCGCAATTCCACGGTTAATAGTTATCGTATCTTCCTCTCCGAGTCCAATCTGCAATTCCCCACCATAAAGAATCGCCCGTTCAAAACCGCGGATCAGCAACAATTCATCAACAGTATCCAGATTTGAGTTCTTGGCCTCGTAAGGCTCATCAAGGGTTTCGTAATAATCTTCTGTTTCCGCTCCGTCAAATCGCGGATTGCTGTCTGAGTCAACCCAGTCCTGGAAGGATTCTATCAATACCGGCCACAAATCTTCGGGGATACCCCTCAGGTCCAGTATCCGTTCCCAGTCGTCGGTCTTAAGCCCATTTACGTTCCGTCTGCTTTCCTCCGCCCTGATGTCAACAGCTATTTGCCCGTTGCCTGCTTCTTCAACCAGACTGACATTGTCTGCATGCTTCAGATCCCATGCATTGTCATACCACCTGTCCTCTTCAGCCTCAGCCTCATCGCGCGTATCACCTTTGATATCTTTGCCCATAAGCATTTCCGCCACAGCCACCCCGGATCTTGCAAGATATTCTGCATCATTGCGTTTGCGGTAATACGAGATTAGCCGTGCCTCGATTGCCGCGTCGTAAGTGAAAGACACAATAAACATCGATGAGAGCACCACTACCCATAAAGCTATCAACAATGCAGATCCTTCACATTTATGCCGTCTGTTTATCATTTCCACGCCTGTAAGGCCACCGGGATACCCACTATTCGTCTAATCTCAACCGGTTCTTCATCTTCCTCCAAAGGCTCAAAGAACAAAGTGAGCTCAACAGCCATGGGCAGACGATTGGTCTGCTCCCATTCTTCAAGCCATTCAATCTCGCCTTGTGTCTTCCCTATCGCCGCGCGGCAATTAAAGCCTGTCACCTTTCTTGACAATACCAGCGGGTCGCCTTCTCTCGGATCAAAATCCTCCGGCAACCCGTAAGTCCTCCAAGCTCGAACACCGGCCTCAGGCTCCCCTTCCAGACCAGGCTCAACCTTGAATTCGGTCCTGTGCGGTGTTCCAGCCAGCCAGCCATCGCCGCCGATTAAGGCAGAGCCGGTCTTTACCCAACTGATAACATCACTGCTGTAGGGATCAGTGCCGCTGTCTGTATGACGAAACCCATATTTCGGTTGAGATCCACGAGCATTCGGATAATAAGCGGACCTCAGACCGGTAACAAGTTGATCCATCACAAAATCGCCATGATGCAGATTGTCCGCCATATCCATACCCTTGGTCCACGCATGGCTTACCATGGAAAACGACATGTAAGCAAGGCCCGAGGCAATAACAAATATGCTAAGTGCAACGAGCACCTCTATAAGAGTAAATGCCCTGCGGCAACAATCAAGCCGGACGGAGCAACAAGTCTCATCTCTGCGCGACTTACTCATCCCTGTCAAGCTCAAGTACATACTGAATCACCTCTTCAATCATCTCCCGGTCGCCGTCCCGCCAGGTCACTCCAGTCCTGGTCACATATAAACCGTCTTCATCCTCGTCATCCTCAACCCTGCGCCAGAACGTGTATTCCCCATACTCCTCGCCATCTACCTCCAGGGATTTAACATCGTTGGTAACAAAAAGAGGATGCTCTACCATTCCTTTCTCCATGGCCCACATTGCATTCTGATATCTGTGCGAAGCCTTCATAACCGCAAGGCATCTCGATGCCCCGGTAAGCAGCACTGTCAAGCCAACCGCAAGAATAGTGACCGCCAGAGCCACCTCTACAAGGGTCATGCCGGTACGCCTGGTTGATTTTCTGACTGGCAATACTTTCATGGAACCTCGTTAACCTCGGCCGACGCAAGCGCATCGACATCTATTACCAGCCCGTCACCGTGCTCGCCTTCCAGCATTACTGTATAAGGCGAACATCTTCCGTTGGCCTCGTATACTACGCTGCACTGACCTTCCACAAACCTCTGCGCGCCCTCATCGGTTTCAACATATTGAATTTGCACATCTTCAAGTTCGCGGCTCACATTGAGCTCAGCCCCCGGGGAATCAGAATTGACTGTTCCCCCGGTTGCATCAACAGACACAGGGCGAATTCCACTGTCTTCCCCTAAATCCTCATCAGAATCGGCAGTGGCTTCACCGCCCGGAGATAACTCCTGCAAGCGGTATGGATCCCTCAATTCATTATCCGACTCGGCGGGTCTGACAGCCACCGTATTCTCCTTCAAATCAAAAAAGATCCCCATTCGCCGCTGCTTTAACACAGCCATGCTCCTGGCATAACGCCCGCTGCTGACAACCCTCCTTGCCGCAGTTCTTAAACGGTTGCCCCGAATAGACTGCACAAAGCCGGGAACAGTCACAGCCGCCAGCACCCCGAGCATCGCAGCAACAAGAATCAGTTCCAGCAAAGTAAATCCGTTTCGACCTCGTCTCATAACAACAAACCGGCAGATTAAATCCGGCCCAACAAACCTCCCGGATAAACTAATTTGTCAAATCGTCCTCGGTTCCGAAATTGCCGTCCGGTCCTGCTGACACAATTTCATATCGCCGTGAACTCTCTTTCTTGTAACGGTATTCGTTTCCCCAGGGATCAACGGGCAATCTTTCCTGTTTAAAATACGGCCCGTTCCAATTCATGGACCCGTCATCCTTAATGAGGGAATCCAATGAAGACGGGTACTTTCCCGTGTCCACCTCGTACAAATCCAGCGCTGTTCCAATAGCCTGTATCTCAGCTCGAGTCGCGCTTATCATCGCCTCTTCCCGCCGTCCGCTCAAACTCACTACAACAACGGTGGCAAGAATACTGAGTATTGCCACCACCAGAAGCAGCTCAATCAAAGTAAAACCACCGGCCCTGTCTCTTGTTCTTTTTTTCATTATCTCATTCCTCCATTTCTTTAATTGATCAGCCTGCACAAATAAAACCCTCTCCCCTCTTCTTCCGCCTTCTCTTCCCTTCATCATTAAACATTCCGTGCCGTGCCCGCCGAAGCTACCTGAGCGAAGGCGTGGC
>CAYSRM010000113.1:0-5639 GCA_964433435.1 uncultured Victivallales bacterium | reverse complement strand
GAGTGGAAACCGGTTCAAGGCTGCGAATGGCCGGAAAAGGAGAGTATGGAGCGCAGGGAGGTCCGTCCGGCGATCTCTACGTTGTGGTCAGTGTCAAGGAACATCCTTTGTTCGAAAGAGAACATGAGGATATTTTCTGCGAAGTGCCGATTTCCTTGGAGACTGCGGCGCTGGGCGGCGAAGTCCATGTGCCCACACCTGAAGGGAATGCCAAGGTCAGGGTTTCAGCCGGAACCGAAGCAGGCAAGACATATCGTCTGCGCGGAAAAGGTTTGCCGCGATTGGACGGTTACGGACACGGGGATCTTCATGTGAAAGTCATGCCGGAAGTGCCGGACAAACTGAGCAGGGCCCAGAAGAAGATATTAAAGGAATTTGCCGAATCCAGCTCCGAAAAGAATTATCCGAAGGCCAAAAAATTCAAAGAACAGACCGAAGAGTTTTACGAACGAAGAGACAAGATGAAGGAAAAAGCGGCTGCTTCTTCCTGAATTAAACCGGCTTATGTCACATAATCTGCGCACTTATGCTCCGCCCGGAAATTGGAATGCGGAAAAGATCCTGCTATCCGAAGAAGAAGCACACCATCTTAAGGACGTTCTACGGCTTGGCAAAGGCGACACTGTAGAGGTGTTTGACGGCCTCGGCAGAAGCGTTTCGGCTGTTATTGCCGCAAATAACGCTCGCGAACTTGATGTTGCGGGGGAGTGCAGACGCTCAGTTCGCTCTTTTGAGTCATTTCTTGTTCAGGCAATTCCAAAGGCAAAGCGGATGGATATTGTTGTCGAAAAGGCTACAGAGCTTGGAACTGCTGCGATTCTGCCTTTTGTCAGCGACAGAACGGTTGTGAAGCTTTCGTCCGGGCAGATAGAGAAGCGGCTGGAGAGGTGGCGTCGCATCGCTCTTAGCGCGGCGAAGCAAAGCGGTGTGGACTGGATTCCAGAAATCAAAAACATCGAGACATTTGACAATGTGCTTAATGGTCTTGCGGGGGAGGGCGCTGTCCTGATTGGTTCCCTTGAGCCGGGTGTGGAGCACATCAGGAGTGTGCTGAGGTCGTGCAAGCGTGCGGGCGCGGCACGGGTGGGCATCCTCATCGGCCCCGAAGGGGATTTCAGCCCCCGGGAAATGAGGTTGGCTAAGGAAGCAGGCGCAGCGCCTGTGGGGTTTGGGGCCGCGGTTCTGAGAACCGATACGGCGGCAATATATGCTTTAAGCGCGATTACATATGAATTCGGGGCGTGAATAGATCAGGTTAGTATCGGTTATTTGTTCTTGTCGGGGTGGGGCACATTGTCTGTTCGCGCCTGCCTTCCCAGGTATCCCCCGTGATGGCGCAAGCCGTAGTCTTCCCTTGTAATCCCTCTCAGGTCCATGAGGGTCAGCGCAAGAGCGTCGCTTATGGCCAGCATCACTGCTATGGAGGCTGTAGGCGTCAACCGCAAACGGCACGGCTCGACGACGTCTCCCATATCGAGGACTATATCGCTGATATCCCTGAGCGGCGAAGCGGGATGCGAGGTGACGCCGATTATAGTCTGCAAGCCCAGATGTCTGCTCAGCTTGAGCATTTCAATTACTTCATTTGACTTGCCGCTTGTAGAAAAAGCCACAATGGCGTCGCGCGCGGCCACGACACCGAGGTCACCGTGCGCTGCTTCTGCGGGATGCAGGAAGGTGGCTGGGGTCGCCGTAGAACACAGGGTTGCGGCGAATTTCCTGGCAATATGTCCGGCTTTACCGATGCCTGTAGTGAGGATTTTGCCTTCGCATTTCAACATTGCCAGGACGGCGTTCTCGAACTCTTCGTCTACATTAACCGCTGAAATTGCCGTGGCTTCTTCTTCAAGAACCTCAGTTATTCTTTTCCTGATATCCACGTTGTCTCCGTATTTGCGCTGAATATTTCAGTCCGGCGATTGTCGCCACCGTTACCTGAAAGGTAAGTTGCGTCGGCGATTGCTCCTGTTGCCGGGTATCATGATCCCGGGTTTTCGAGGCTCCATATCACGCATAATTCTCTGGAAGGCCGGGTCGCCCCGAATGATTCTCAGCGCTTTATCTCCTCCGGCAGCAGCCGCTTTATTGAGCGCTTTACGGGCCTCGTCCACGTTTTTAAACGATAACTGGATTTTTGCATAGTCTAACCATGCTTTCCAGTCTTTCGGTTCGCGGTCCAGGTAGGCCTTAAGCCATTTTGACATTTTTTCGGGTTGTCTGACTTTTGCGTACATTCTCACAATCTGAAGGTAAACCTGTTTAGGAACGTTGTCAGGCAAACGGCCCCAGCAAAGCTCAAGCGCCTGAAGCATCATCGGGATTTTCCGGGCCTGGAAAAGAAGCTCCGCCGCCTTGAAGTGATATACTGCCGGGAGATTCTTGTTAGAAACGATCTGGTTCATCAGGTGCATGAACTGGTTAATAAAGTGGCCTCTCAGGTACAGATTAGCGAGCTTGAAGAGTTTGTTGATGTCCTTGTTCAGATCAATCGCCTCGTCGCCGATTTCTTTTTGCAGGTCCTTTATCTGGCGCGCGACGTTGCTGCTGTTTTCGATGCGTTTGACAAACGCCTCGGCTTTCCTGTTTTTTGGATCTTTCCTGGCAAATTCAGTCATCAGGTCGCGGGCATCATCGAGCCTCATTTGCGGCCAGTACAGTTCCTGCGCAAGTCGGAAGTTCGCTTCCGGGCTGAGGGGATACAGGAATCTTGCCTCATGAAAAGCCTGTTCAGAGTTTTTCGGCTTTGGCGAGTTGCTGTGGGTGTACAGGCCGCCTATTGCGCTTCGAAGTTTAGAGAAGCTTTTTCTCGCGACGACATCGCGCCGGAATTTGCGATTCGAAAGAAGACGTTTGGTATACCAGTCCCAGAACTCCATATCGTTTCTGATGGTTCTTTCCGGTATTCCGGGAATCCTGTCGCTATTAACTTTCAGGATCAGGCCGTGAGGTTCCATGTAAGGATACATCCAGTCAATGACGTAGCTTTCCTCGACATAGAAATCGTGGCGAAAACTGTTATGTTTAAAGATTTGCCTGGTGAGAAGTCCGTTTATCTGCATTACTCCGAGAGCTCCGGATATCTGTACGCGTCCGCCTTCAAAAGATATGCCGGCGTTAGCCTGGCGACGGCCGGTCCGGACTTCATGGACAAACTGGTTGAAAGCTTTGGCGCTGTCGATTTCAGATGGTATCCATATCTGATCGCCGTAAAGATCACGCATAACGTTCAGGTACGTGTTGTCTGCGAGCGCATTCTGAGTGATAAGATAAACGTCTTCGCGCACACGAGCTGAATAAATCATATAGGTGGGCACAAAACGTCCAGGGTCTGTTCCTCCGAAAAATATGGCGTTGGGCGTCATTTGTTCCGGATAAGAAGGGTTTGGCGGCGGCTCGTCTTCGGGATCGAGTTCTTCGATTATGGCTTCGGCTCCACGGAGCTGGTAGTTGCCGAATTGCCATCCGAAATCGTGGCCATTCTGTTCCGCGCCACCCACGCGCCTGACCAGCTCTGCGTTTGTATAGTTCTGGTGAATCGGGATCAGTGAAAGCATGGCGGCAAATCCCAGGCTCAGAAATTTGACAGTGTTATTGCCTTTGAAGAGCCGGTCGACAAAAGCGAGACCGAAAATAATTCCGTATCCGATCCAGAAAGCGTACAAGGCGTGGGAAGATATAAACTTCACCCGCTGTATGAAGCTGTCCTGTATGTCGCCGCTGGGGTCGGCAAGTATTATCAAGATGACGCTTAATGCAAGGAATCCCAGCAATATAGCTATAATCCATTTCTGGTTGTTGCGGTCGAGGGTCATATCAAGCTTCAAGGGGCTGGCATTCAACCACGTAACAGCAGCCACCAGTGCGGGTGGAACGAAAACCAGCAGCACGAATCCCGAAGCGCTGAAAAGAATTTCCCTGTATTGTTCTCCGGTCAGTTTAGCGCTTTCGCCTGCAAGAGGTTCGCATATGGCCTGAACTTTCAGAATCACCATATATATGAAACCTAGATATACAATTGCTGCGCCGGCAAGAGCCAGAACTGCAAGCATTCGTTCCGAGAGGCTTGATTCAGAATCGCTTTTCAGTTTCTCAATCAGTTCTTTGCCCATGTTAACAAATGTTGTTATCCCTCCGATTACCACGAAGACAAGCACTACTGCAAGCAATGGCTTGTATCCGCTTTCCAGCGCCGCATGGTGAAAGAAAAGCTGCTCCAGAAGCGCAATGACCGACGCAGCAAGGCAAAGGAAAATTGCCACATGCAGGGCTTTGTAACGGCGTTTGCCGAGCTTTATATCCCACATGGCAAACGGTAGAAAACCGAGCACTGCCACCGGAAGGGTAAACTGTTTTCGTAAGTCGGTGAGATAACCTCCTATCTGATCGAAAAATTTGGGAGACAGCATTTCAACAGGAGAAACAGGTTGGATCTGTTCGTATTGCCCGCGCGATATGGCATGTTTGAAGCCGCGCCATGTACGGGGATATCCCCAGTTCATCGGAGGATTCCTGAGATCCGAAAGCAGCGGCATAACCCCGTAGAATGCAACGCCCAGTTCAAGAAGCAGGAACGTTATCGCTACCGTTTTTCCACGCGGGAGAAGAAAGTAGACGAAGGTTAGAACAATGAAGTTCATCAACGCGTAGATGATAAAGTGCTGATGTGTCGGGTGCTGTATAGGCGGAAGATATCCGAATTTTATCATTCCAAGCACTATGATGTATACCGTGCCTGTAATCAGAAAGTCCCGGAACAGATCGAGGTCTTTGAGAAACAGCGCGAAAAAAAGAGGCAGGGCTGCCAGCAAAAGCACCTGGTAGTTTGTGAGTCCAAGTCCAAAAATAAAAGCCGTGGCGTAAAGGAGATGGTCGCTGGGTTGGCACAGCCATTTGTACGTAAGAAGAAATACAAGAATTAAAAAGAACGCGTTCAGGCTGTACGCTTCTACGATGACAGATTGCGACCACATCACGGGGCTGAAGGCAAACAGCAGGCCGGCCACAACTCCGGACATCCAGCAGATCATGTTTTCAGTCTCTGGTTTCAGGGGATAAGAATCCCGTTTGGTGCTGCGCAGCATGTGTGAGCCGGAACGTGAAATAAGCATGGCGCTCATTCCGGCGGCTAGAGCGCCGAATACGGCGGAGGCCAGATTGACGCTCCACGCAGGGTTGGGCTGCCCCCGGAATGTGACAAAAGAGAAAATATTTGTAAACAGCCACGTTATTATGGTCCATATGGGATAACCGGGAGGGTGGGGCACCCCAAGATAATCGGAAGCGACGGCAAGCTCGCCGGAGTCTTCAAGGGTGACCGTAGGCGCAAGGGTATAGAGGTATACTGCGAAGGATATGATGCACGCCGTCCAGAAAGCGCTCCAGTCAAGCTTTCGGAAGAAGCGCTTGCTTTCTTCTGTAATTTCAATTGGTTGCGTATCAGATTTCATATGGTTGTTCCATTCAGTTTCCTACTAAATACCAAAGCATACCGGTATACGGCAAGCGATAAGGAACGCCCCCTGGGCCGCTGTGCCGATTTTGCAAGTGAAAGCCTGGTAAAATTTGACATTGTTTGATTTTTTTTGGGTCTTCCGCAAAATCTGTGGGTACTGAAAGCATGTAGCTACCCAATAAAAGGC
>CAYSRM010000112.1:0-5657 GCA_964433435.1 uncultured Victivallales bacterium | reverse complement strand
TCGCCGCCCTGCGGCAAGTGGCCACTTAGCGATATCATCGCTGACGTGGCTCTTTTCCCTTCATCATTGGATATTCCGTGTTCATCATTGGATATTCCCTCCTACCTCTTCCCCATCACTAGCCCCGAAATAAGCGAGTTTTCCGGATGTACAAGATGCTGGGGGCTGGATGCTGGGGGCTGGATGCTCAAATCTTCTACGCAAAACGCACAGAACTTATCGGTTCAGAATCTATTACCTCTCCTTCGCCACAAGCTGGGGAGCTATCGGCATATTTCGGACAATGTGGAATTGATTGACCCTTTCTAATTTCGGCAAAGAGCTCAGAAAACCAACTGCCGAACGCGGTTTATCCATAAAAATCAATTTGATCGGCGCTCCTTCAAGAGCAGAAAACTCCCGTGTCCTGATTCCGCGGCAACGGAAATCCTCAAGAGGCATACCTCTCAACGGACTCAAATCAGTAACTTCAGTATGACTTATATCAAGACCGCTTATCTGTTTACCTTTAAGGGGCTCCAGATCTCTGACTTTCGTCCCGCTGATGTTCAGACGATCCAAAGGAACCCCTTTGAGATCAGAAAGGTCCCGAATCCTTCCGCTGCTTACATCAAGATTCTTTACCGGCATGGATCTCAAGGGCGAAAAATCCTTTACCAGCGTTTTTGATATATCAAGTCTCCGCAAGCGCAGATGAGAGATCGGGGAAAGGTCCACCACGCTGGTATTATTCAGTAAAAGCTCCGTCAACGGAATCCTGGACAGAAATCCAACATCGCGCACCTGCGTTCCGCTCAGATCCAGGTAGCGCAATGGCATTGCGCCAATGTTTGAAAAATCGTACACCCTCGTGCCCCTGAGTTCCAGACGGGAAAGAGGCATTCCCTCAATAAATGATACATCTTTGACCTGAGTGTGATTCAATTTCAGATCTCTTAAAGGCTGTTCTGCTATCACCGAAAAATCATATACCCTTGTGGCGCTTAGATCCAGCATGGACAATTTCAGGCCGGAAAGGGAGGAAATCTGCCTTACAGCAGTTCGAGCAAGAGTCAGCCGTTCGAGTGGGAGATTCTCCAACGGAGTAATATCAGCCACAGGGAAGCCCACTACTCGCAATTCTCTGAGATTTGCCATGTGCTTGACAGGTTCAATATCGCGGAGCTTTCCTTTGCCCCGGTATGACTCGCAGAACAGTCTCTCAAGTTCAGTGAAAGCAGCCAACGGCGAGATGTCCTCAAGCATTGACGAACGGATGGATACATGTCGGACGCTCGCGCCTTCGTTTATACTTACTGAATCCTCGCTCAGCTCGCGATTCCGCTCCAACAATAATGAGATCACTGCGTCGCGATCATTTTTGATGCGTTCAAGATCATCGGGAAGAGATGTTTGATCCCTCGTTGATATACCGGCTTCCTCACCGCGGCCCACGCGAGGAGAAAGGTTCTCCAGCGCGTCCAATACGTCTTCGGCCTCCGAAGCAAACTCAGTGTCTCCGTATTTCTGCTTGTAGGATGTCAGCATTTTTTTGATGTGCTCTACCTGTCCGGCGTCAACCTCGACCGAACTTATCTTCTGGGTCCAGGCTGAAGAATCAAACTCCGCCGGAAAAAAACCTATGGAGCCAACAAGCATAAAAAGAGCCTTTTCAGCTTCCGAATCCATTATTCTGCCTGCCAACCGATCGACATTGGCCAACAGCTTTTCTGATAAAAGAGGGTGAACCTGTTTTAAAAAACGACGCGCATGTTCAAAACTGCCCATCCTCAAAGCCATAACACCTTTCACCAAACAAACCGAAGGTTCGTCTGACTGACCCATTCTGTTAACCTTCTCCTTTGCAGAAAGGTCCTCGACCCCGAATGATATTCGCCTGCTTGCGCCCACATCAAGGCGCTGACGACAGTAGACTTTGTCATCAGCGACATTAAGAATAACGACATTCGCATTTCCGTCTTGGAGACTTACGCTTACAGCCTGACCTTCCTGCCTCGTGAATGACTCAAGAATTCTATTGTCAATTTCAAGCGCTTCGTCAAAAATCCGTTGAATTTCTGCCAGCCGTTCTTCGTATTGGACAAGGTTTTCTTCCTCTACCCCCTTATCCAATACTTCTGCAGCAGCTTCAATCCCTTCGTTGGCAATTTTAAAAGCTGCCTGCTTGAGCAATGTGTGCGCCAATGCAATCTTTTGTTCTCTTATTCTCTTTTGGTGTTCAACCAGCGCCCTGGCCTTTTCCTTAAGCTTGCGAGCTTTGGCAAGACGCATTTTTTTTGTCTCATCTGCATACTCCCCGCTGTATTGCGTGTAGACAGACGCAGCCTCACCGTAAGAACGCTTCCGGATATATTCCTCCGATGCCTTGTCAAGCCTCCCCATAACCGTTTTGATTTTCCTGCTTTGTTTTTCTGCCAGATCCCTTATTCTGTCCTCTGCCATCAGGGCATACTTGGTGCCCCTTGTCTGATCCACAACCTTCTGGTACTTTCTGATTGCTTCGTCAATATCTTCGGAATGCTCCCGTGCCCAGTTATCAACAAATTCAAGAATTTCCCGCTCATTTTTCTCTTTATCTTCGGTTGCGTGAACCGGAAGAGTTGCAGGCGTAACCATTCTCCGCCTCTGAACCGGCGCCCGGCCTCGCCCAGGCTCACTGTTCTGCATGTTGATCAGTATTACCCCGAGCACAACAATCGCCGCAAGTCCGGTTCCAATGATAATTCTGGGCACAATCGAAGAATTGGGCTCAGATCTATCAATGTACCTTGACCCGGCCTGTTGGAGTTTTTTCCTTGCCGGGCTCCGCTCAAGAGTGCTTTCCTTTTCCGGCGGATACGGAGCGACTGGCCCGTGTCCGCGTTTGACGCGAGCTATGTCCTTTTTGACAGCCTGCCAGTCTTTATGGCGTCGTGTCCGGTCTTTCGCAAGAAGCTTTTCTACGAACCAGCACAGCCCGTGAGACACAGATGGATTCTCTTTAATAATATCGCTGACAGATCCACTTTCCTGGAGTTCGATAACCCGGTCTTCTTTCTCGCCGTCAAAAAGGAGTTTACCGGTCAGCAGATAGTAAAGCATCGCTCCGAGCGAATACATGTCAGCCCTGCAATCAATATCCGCGTCTCCCCTGCACTGCTCCGGCGACATGAATGCCGGTGTTCCCATAATTTCTTCGGAAACCTCGCCGGCTTTCACTGCGCTAATGCTTCGGGCGAGGCCAAGATCCGCAACCTTCACCGTGCCATCGGAATCAACCATCACGTTGTCCGGCTTAATATCACAGTGCACAATACGCTCAGTATCCCAGGCATACTGGAGCGCATCGGCTACACACTCTGCAATAAGCAGCGCTTCCTTCTCCTTAAGTCTGCCCTTCCTGCGGACCCAGTCGCCAACCGTATAGCCGGCTATGTATTCCATTACGAAATAATAGTTGCCATCCTGCGCGCTTGCATCATAAACCTGGACGATCCCAGGATGTTTTAGCTTTGCGGCAGCCTGTGCCTCGGACTGAAATTGTTGGATATCGGATGCGTCAGATGCAAACTTCGAAGAAAGGATTTTGATCGCGACAGTGCGGTCCAGCGAGATCTGCCTGGCCTTCCACACTGTGGCCATACCTCCCTGGCCAAGTTTCTCTATTACTTCAAACCCAGGTATGTCAAGTTGCGACACTCACTTCCTCCCGTACCCGTGACATATAGAACACTTTTCTTTGCCCTCGCCAGAACACTCCGGACAGGTCTCTCCCCTGTATTCCCCAGTCCCGCCACACTTGCTACAGTCGCGTAACCCCGTGCCATCGCAATTCTTACAGCGAGGCTTCATACCAGTGCCCCCGCATTTTTCGCAGATAACGCTCCCACTCCCTCTGCAGTCGGAGCACTTCTCAAATCCCAAACCTCCGCAATTCGGACAGCGCGACCGAGTACGGGCTCCGGAGCCCAGCCTGTTGGATCGTTTGTTCTCAATATAACCGTTCTTACACTTCGGATGGCTGCAAGGAACATATCCCCTTCCGCTACAATTCGAACATTGCGATAATCCAAGACCGGCGCACTCCTCGCATACCTCGGGCCACAACTGCTTCAATTTAACTTTTTCTTCAAGGGACAAAGATTCTTCTCCATATTCAGGAACCCAGACTCGCCCGACACGAACCCTATTTCTGTTCTGCTGGTGCCTTTCGAAAGCAGACAACGCTTTGCTTTTACTGTACTTGAGACCGTCTACCGGGCGGAAAATCCTGATTTTTCCGTCCCCGCCACAGTAAGAACATGGTTTTGTGGTCGAGGCCCGTATTGAACTGCCCGACAACGACAGACCGGTTACCACGAGTTTCCCTGAACCGTCACACACAAAACAGGAAGCTTCGGCAGACTTTATTCTGTCCTCACAAATTTCAATTGCTGCGACAAATTTCTTTCCGCGTTCAAGGCGCCCGGTCAAAGAACTTAGTGTGTTCAATGCCATGGCATTCCTGCAAAAGAGCACTGCAAGAAAAGGGTCTCCCCTCTCGAAATGGCGTCTGCCAAACTTGAAATCCTCAGTCAAAGCCGAATATATTTTATCCTCGTATCCTACTCCATCTGCCCGGTCACTGGATGCAAACAAATCCTTGTTTTGGTTCGCGCTGGATTCATACTCTACAGAGGGCAAATCTGCTCCGCAATGTGAACACTTCTCCTTTGTATCCGGCATCTCCCAGCCGCATTGCGGACAGATCACGTGACCCGCAAAAGCCGTTAGGCAAACCGCGGCAAATATAATAATTGTATTAACAAATTTCTTGTATGCTGCTTTCATAATTCCTTTCACCGAATCTGCCCTCATGCAGAAATATATAATGTGAATTATAAAGCTTTTTTTCCCGGGGTCAAGACGGTATGATTCAACTATGAGACTGGAAGAAAAATCCACCATTTTTCCGCTACGGCCCACAACTCACTCGGCTAATGACCGAAAAGCGGGACAGACAATGGTGGAGTATGTTACAATTGCGGCAATAATGGTTTTGAGTCTCACCATAATGGCGCTTTTTATGTATGCCTTCAAAGAACATGGCGCCAGGGTGCTGGACCTGGTAGCCAGCGAATATCCGTAATATGCAGCCCGCCATACTTGGGATTAGATTCTTTTGAAAAACCCGTGTTTTTAAACTGGATACAGGGCAGCAGCCCCGCCGCAGGTCGTAAGCTTAACCCGCATATCTCACAAAATTCCTGCTGCGAGCGCGGATAGCGCCACTGCGACGACACGAATTGGCAAAACGCCAGATTGCAGTATGTCTATACGGCTGCTCCGGCGTTTTACCAATTTGCGCCCCCGCAGCAGCGCTTTCCACGCTCTCACTACGAAATCCTGTGAGATATGCGGGTTAAACTCTTCTCTTCGCGCACAAAAGATATGGGTGTACGAGTATGTGTAAGAGTACGAAAAAACCCGCAAATCGCGTACTCGTACACCTACTCGTACACTCGAATCTCCCTTGCTGAAACGTTAGAACACTACTGTTTCCAAATCATAATCATAATCATAATCGTAATCGTAATCGAATTTACGCCCTATATCATCTCTCAAATCACACGACCCCCCAGCACGGGTGCAGGACAGGAAAGTTACATAATGGGATGAATCAAGCGGCATTTCGCTGT
>CAYSRM010000111.1:0-5663 GCA_964433435.1 uncultured Victivallales bacterium | reverse complement strand
CAAATCTCTGTTCTTCGTCAATAATTACCAGCCCAAGATCCCTGAAACTGACTCCCTCCTGGAGAAGAGCGTGCGTGCCTATAACAATGTCGATTCTGCCTGCCGCAAGATCCTTTATAACCATATCCTGCTCCCAACGAGTCCTGAACCGGCTGATCATTTCAATACGGACGGGAAAAGCAGACATCCGCTGGGTAAAGGTATTATAGTGCTGCTGGGCCAGCACGGTGGTGGGAACAAGCACAGCAGTCTGCTTGCCGTCAAGCGCGGTTTTGAAAGCCGCCCGCATTGCAACTTCGGTCTTGCCGTATCCCGCATCCCCGCACAGCAGTCTGTCCATCGGTTTTGCCGATTCCATGTCCTGCTTGATTTCTGCAATGACCCTCTGTTGATCCTCTGTTTCCTGGAACGGGAAGGAATTATCAAAATCATGCTGCCATGTTGTGTCAGCGGAAAAGGCATGACCCTCCAGCGCGCTTCTTTTTGCCTGAACCTCGAGAAGTTCTGAAGCAAAATCAATGATGTCTTCATGCGCCCGGCTTTTCTCTTTGGACCACCGTCTGCCACCAAGTTTGTGGAGCTTGATATGCTGTCCGGAGAAACCCACGTACTTTGTAATCAGATGGGATTGGGTTACGGGCACATGGAGCTTGGCGCCTTCGTCGTACTCTATGGCCAGCATCTCGTGCTTGCGATTCTTGATGGTGATTTCGTTCAGGCCAAGGTACCGGCCGATGCCATGGGCGGAGTGCACCACGAGATCTCCGGGCGAGATGTCCGATAAATCGGATAAACCGGCCTGCCTTGCCCTGTACATAGGCGTCTTCCGGGTTCGAGGCAGATATCTTCTCCCTATGGCTTCCTTTTTCCCGTAGATGTCCGATTCGGCTACAATCACAAATTGCAGATTTTTCGAAGCAACGCCTTCTGACAACGTTCCCAGCGCCAGGTGAATATTGTCGGGTTGCTCTGGCTTCATTGCTTCGCGGAAATGATGCATAGAGCCTTGTGTGTTAAGAAAAACCGCAACCTCGTTCCCCGCTTCAGCCGCACCCTGCAACTGCGACATAAGGTCCTGCCTCAAAGCTTCCATGGCATCGGGATACACAGCCCGTTGCGGAATGTGGAAAAGATCCCCGATGGCGGATATATCTGGAAGAACAGGTTTTTCCGCAAGTTCCATAACAGCAATCCGGCGCGTCGGCCTGCTTTGAAGAATGGAATGCATATCTTCCAGTTTAACTATTGAGTCCGATTTTTCCGTCTGGCAGGCTGTGTTTTCGTAAACCCCTGAATGTTCCTCAATCGACTCTGCAGTCGACCAGATAACAGTTGAATTGCCAGGAACATAGTCAAGAAAAGGAATAGTGTGCTTTTTTCCTGCAGCCAGGTCGCCCTGCGGGGGAAGCGAAACACTCGAGAGCCTGACCACGGTTCTCTGGTCTACCGGCTCAAACTGGCGGATTGTGTCTACCATGGCACCTTCGAAATCGAACCGAACCGGCAATTCCTCGGTAAGCGGCCAGGCATCAATTATGCCGCCCCGGACCGCAGCCTGGCTGGGGGCCTGGACCTTGTCGCAGAATATGTAGTCCTGTTGTTCAAGCCACGATACCAGACTTGCCGGATCCAGTTCCTGGCCGGCGGCCAGATCCATGGTATTACCGCGAAGCTGGCTAGGCCGAACCACCTTCTGCATCAGGGCCTGAACGGAAGTTACGATGATGAGGTTTCCGGTTTTTTCGTCCTCTGCATGAGTCAAACCGGCCCGGGCCAGCTCTTCAAGAACTTCCAGCCTGTAAGCTGCACTGGCATCGGCTGCGGAGAAATCTTCCCGGGGCGGGTAATATAACAGGCGCCAGTTGCTTGTGCGTGGAAGCATTATGCGCAGCAAAGTTGACAGGTTCTGGTGGGCCTGCTCAAGTTTGTCGAGCCCGTCAGCTACAAATAGCGTAGTCTCCCTAAAAGCCATGCTGCATGACAAAGCCAGAAGACATTGGCCTGAGAGCGGCATATCGGAGACCTCACTCTGCCGGCCGGCGGGAAACGCCGATTTAACCGACCTGGTCATTTTCTTCAGAATAGGGTGCATAACGCAATTATAAGCAATGAGGATCGCGTCAGTACAATTTTCGCATGTGCGAGGGAGGTATGCGCAGGACGGTTCTGTATTTTGCTACAGTGCGCCTGGCAACACTGATTCCCTGCTCCTTGAGTTGATCAACGATTTCCTTATCGGACAACGGTTTTGAAAGATCCTCTTTCGAGACCAGTGTAGCGATAATGTCTTTGACTGTCTTGTTAGATACTTGCTGGCCGTCAGAGGTTGTAACACCCGGGGAAAAGAAATACCTGAGTTCAAATACACCACTGGGGGTTCGCATGTACTTGCCGGCTACCGCGCGGCTTACAGTGGTTTCATGAACCCCTACCGTTTCAGCAATTTCCGCCATGGTCATCGGTTTCAGGAAGGCAACGCCTTTGTCTAGAAATTCCGTCTGCCGCTTGACTATTTCCGTGGCTATCCGGTATATGGTTTTCTGCCGCTGATGAATGCTCTTAATCAGAAACGCGCCGGACCTGATCCTTTCGCGTATATATTGTTTGACGTCCGGATTAGTGGCTGCGCTTTTCATCAGTTTGCGATACTGGTTGCTGATACGAAGGTGTGGAAGCTGCTCGTCGTCCATTATCACAACGTATTCCCCTTGCACTTTCCGGACGGTTATTTCCGGCAACACATAGGTCGCAGTTTCCGCCGAATAGATGCTGCCCGGTTTCGGATCAAGGGTTGATATCAGTTTTCCCGCTTTCTGCACGTCTTCGGGAGCACATTGAAGTCTGCGTGCGATGTCCTGATACTTATGCGCCCCAAGCTTGTTGAGGTAGTCTTTCACAATCTGAGCGGCAAGACTTTCGCTTTTCCCCATCCTGTTAAGCTGTATCAAGAGACATTCACGCAGATCGCGTGCGCCTACACCAACGGGATGGAAGTCCTGTATAACAACAAGAATATCTTCCATCTGCTGGCAGTCAAAATTGGCCGCCTCTGACAGTTCTTCCAAACTTGTGGAAAGATAGCCGTCGTCACCGATGCTGCCGATTATAAGTTCGCCGATTTGCATATCTTCATCGGACAACCCCGCAAGATTGAGCTGGTTTATCAGATGTTCCTGAAGCGACTCCTGCTGAGGAAGAGAATTCAGAAAATACAGGCGCTTGTCTTCCCGGTCAGGATTGTAGGGAACAGAGCTTCGTTCCTGGTAGAAATAGTCGCGCCATTCGTCATCCAGCCTGGCAAGGGCCTCGTACTCCTTGTCAAAATCCATTTCGCCGGTATCTTCGCTGCCTTTGACTTCAGGCTCAATCTCAACAGAGGGCTGATCGACCGGTAACTCTTCAATCGTGGGATTCTGCTCCAGTTCCTTTCTGATCATAGTGCTTAATTCCAGGACCGGTACCTGAAGCATCTCCAGCGATTGCCGTAACTGCGGAGCAAGAACCATCTGGAGCTGCTGATTCTGTGATAACGACAATGTCTGATTCTGCTGCATATTTCATTCCTCTTTGGCATTAATAATGCTACTTCGAGTCTATTATCTCAAGCAAATACTGTTTAATCCGCATATCTCCTTAATCGTGGATTGTTTGAGTAAATAAACCTAACCCGCATATCTCACCGAATTTCGTCAAGGTATCGTATGACACCCAGAGATGGGGTTCAGCGGGGCTGGCAGTAATTTAAAGGTCTACACAAACCGCCACCCTTGGAATATTGCAAGAATTATACGCCCTGCAGAAATCGATCTGGTTATTTACAGCGAATCATTTCCACAAAACTGAATGTTAGATGGTTTTCCTCGAAAGGTCCTTCTTCACTGACTTTGCGGAAGCCCGGGTATTCCGGGAAAAAAGTGTCGGCCCCTTCCGGTGCGTCGTCTACCTGCGTGAGGTAAAGCCTGTCTGCCATTGCAATGGTCTGCCTGTAGATCTGTCCGCCCCCGATTATGAAAATCTCCGGCAGATTGGATTTTTCATCGGCTCTGGCATGCTTTATTGCTTCGTCGATTGTATAAAACACCAGACAACCAGGCTGTCTGTATGCACGATTACGCGTTACTATGACATTCCGCCGTCCGGGCAGAGGCCGCCCAATGGATTCAAAAGTGCGTCGACCCATTATGATGGAGTGTCCCATGGTGAGTTTCCTGAACCTTTTCAGGTCGCCGGAAATATGCCAGGGCAGGCTGTTGGCAACGCCTATTTCCCTGTGCCTGCCTATAGCGCAGATTATCGAAAGCATACCTTACCTCAAAATCCGCCGACATTCACAATTTCGGCTTTAAGGCGAGGATGAGGGTCGTAGCCCTCAATGGTGAAATCCTCGTAGGTGAACTCATCTATGTCGTTTATATCGGGAGTCAGGCGCATCTCTGGAAGCGGCCGGGGCTTTCTTTCCAACTGCTCCTTTATCTGGGCTATGTGATTGGAATACGCGTGAACATCCCCGAAAGTATGGACGAAATCGCCTGTCTCAAGGCCTGTTACCTGGGCAACCATCATCAGCAGCAGGGCGTAACTGGCAATATTGAAGGGCACCCCCAGAAAAACGTCTGCGCTTCGCTGGTAAAGCCCAAGGTTAAGCTTGTTGCCGTGTGTTACGCCAAAGTGAAATAAGGTATGGCAGAATGGCGGAACTTCCGTGGCATTGCCCTTGGAAGCCATCTCGTAAACGAAATCCGGATTCCAGGCGGAGACTACATACGATTTGCGATAAGGTTTCTTTTTCAGCCCCTCTATCGCCCACTTGAGCTGATCAATTTCACGCCCGTCGCCGGCAGGCCACCTTCGCCACATTCTTCCATAGATGGTGATCAGATCGCCCCACTTACTGACAAAGTCGCTTCCCACAGGCTCTTCCCGCATTTTTTTGATGAATTCGCCCTGTGTCATGTCGGGCAACCCATACTGCGAGCAGTTCCGGTGATAGTTCTTCCAGGCCCATTCGTCCCAGATGTGGACATTGTTATCCACCAGGAATTTGATGTTGGAATCACCGCGCAAGAACCACAGTAGTTCGATAATGATGCCTTTCAGATATGTCTTCTTGGTCGTAAGCAGTGGAAACCCCTTTGATAGATCAAACCGCAACTGCCTTCCGAATACCGACCGGATAAAAGGCAGTGGTTCACCGCGTTGCCGGTATAGTTCTTTGACCTCTGGAGTAAGGAAAAGCTCCTTATCAGTTCCGTTATCAAGTATATCCCGCAGAAGGTTAAGATACTGGTATTCCGGATGTGTCTGCGCTGCCATCTGAATTGCTCCTTTTTAAATTCAACTTGGATTCGGCAATAAAAAACATCGAATTCATGCTACTGAAGAGGTCAGATATTGGCGTTAATTTGTTTTCATTCGCGGTTCAACTGCCTTTTACAGGTGCAAATGTAATAAAAAGCGGAACAGGGAGCAAACGCGAAAGCCGAATAATATTATTCTGCAACGGAAGCCCGGAATTATAATGGTTAACCCGCATATCTCATATGCGGGCTAATCCACTACGATCTTGCGGCTCTGCGAGTGGCTGTTGTATTCAGGGGCGTACATGCATTGGATTGAAGCCATGCCGCTCTGGTATTCGCCTCTGAGCTGAATCCTGACGGAGT
>CAYSRM010000110.1:0-5670 GCA_964433435.1 uncultured Victivallales bacterium | reverse complement strand
ACATTGGATGATATGGCTGAAGCCCTGATGAAGGGAAAGGCTGATGAAGTTAAAAGCCTGGTAAGTAAAGCCCTGGACGAAGAAGGCACGGAACCTAACAAGGTTCTGCAGGAAGGTCTTCTCAAGGGAATGGGCGTGATTGGTGAACGTTTCAAAAAGAACGAAGTTTACGTTCCCGAAGTGCTCATAGCTGCGCGCGCAATGAAATCGGGCATGGAGGTTCTCCAGCCCCATCTCACCAGTGCGGGAGTTGAGCCAATCGGCACAGCGGTAATCGGCACGGTTAAGGGCGACCTACACGACATAGGCAAGAACCTGGTATGCATGATGCTTGAAGGCAACGGGTTTAAGGTTGTGGATATAGGCATTGACGCCGAAGCCCAGAAGTTCGTAGATGCTGCCAAGGAAAACAACGCAACGGTAGTAGGAATTTCCGCATTGCTTACAACTACAATGACAAATATGAAGGAAGTTGTTGAAACTTTTAAAGGATCTGATCTTGGCGGGAAAGTCAAGCTTATGATTGGCGGAGCTCCGGTCACGCAGGCATACTGCGACGAAATTGGCGCCGACGGCTATGCGCCGGATGCGGCGTCAGCGGCAGATCTCGCCAAAGGTTTTGCAGCAGCTTAAAGCACGCTGAATGATCGGCAACAGAACCCGTCGGGTCTTATCCCGGCGGGTTTTGTTTGTCAGGAAAGGACAGCATCATGAAGGACCCGAAGTTTATCATAGTTGGAGAAAACATACACTGTACACGTATTTTCAAGGTCGACGGCAAGTACGTTAAGAGTGACGACCAGGGCAAATATCACATTGAGTATTTAGATCATAACCAGCAGCCACAGCAACTGGCTGTCCCTGAACCGTTCATTGAATCCGCGGATTGGGAAAACGGTAAAGTCAAGCATTGTGCGGTGGCAATCTGGCAGGGGAACTACGGCAAAGGAGAAGACAGGGGCGAAGGTATCCGATATATCCAGACCCTGGCGCTCAAACAGGCGAGGGCAGGGGCGCACTATCTTGATGTCAACGTGGATGAGTTCAGCACAGATGTGCAGGAGCGGGCCCGGCTTATAGACTGGACGGTAAAGATCGTAAAGGAAGTCACTGATATTCCTGTCTCTGTGGATTCTTCCAATAAGGAAATCCTTGTGGCCGGACTTAATGCCGCAGTATCCGAAGCGACCCGGCCTATGGTGAATTCTGTTTCACTGGAAAGGTTCGACGCAATTGACGTTGCACGGGAAGCCAATGCAGTGGTTATTGCTTCTGCCGCGGGCAAGACGGACTTGCCTGCTGATGTAGAAGGCAGAATGTCGAATCTCGCACAACTTATGCCAGAACTGAGATCAAAGGGTTTCCAAGATTCCCACATCCATATTGATCCCCTGGTACTGCCAATATCAACAAACAGCGCTAACGGGAAAGGTTTCCTGGATTCTGTCTCAAGCATTCGAAAGGAATATGGAGATTCTATTCACATCATAGCCGGACTCAGCAATGTTTCTTTCGGCATGCCGAAAAGGAAGCAGATAAACCAGGTTTTCTCCTGTCTTGCAGTTCAGTCCGGGGCTGACGGAGGGATCGTGGATCCAGCGCAGATAAATTCCAGAATTCTTGATTCAATTGACACCGAAAGCGAAGCTTTTCAGCTTACGCGCGACCTTCTTGTGGGTAACGATGAATTCGGGATGAATTACATCACAGCATGCAGAGAAGGAAAGATCTGATCCGCCTGTTCCATTGAAAATTGCCTGCGATTGTGACTGTAATGCGTAGTCTGTTGCCTGTGGTCTATCAGGGCAGGTTCGTTGTTGGCTCTCGTGGAGGGGTTGGGAGCGCGTCAGTAAACAAAAAAACCTGACAGGACAGCCGTTGCGCCGATAATTAGACCAGCGATAGAGGTCACTCGCCACCGATCTCCGGTCATTGCCAGCCAGTCTACTGTCTTTCTCAGTCGGAAAGGGCTGAGGACAAGCGCTATTCCTGCCAGCACCATTGCGTATCCGACCAGTGCCATGAATATCCGCCATGAGGCATCATTGAACCTCACTGCCGTAAGTATCGGTGTGGCGCCCAGAAGCAGCAGACCTCCAAGAGCCCTGGCAGCAAGCAGCTCGTCTATCAGGAAAACTATCATTAAGATCAATGCCGGGGTTATGAGAAGCAACCAGGATTTATACTGCTCGAAACGGGGCATTGGTTCATTGTGAACGAGCCACGCTGACCAGATGATATCAATAATGACAAGGACCCATGCGGTCGCTGTGTTCCTGGAAAAGGCCCGCGCAATCTTCTGTGCACTCGCGGGCCATATGAGCGCCGATCCAGATAATAGGACCAGCAGACCGCCAATGATTAGAGAGCAGGTGGAAAGATTAAATGTCATAAGTCTCCTCGAATGGTAAGGCGCTCACAATACGCGGTGCCAACAGAAAGCGCGCAGTCTTTTCCGGCAAGGCAATAAAGGGCCGATTGGGTACTTCGCTCAACCACCATTCTTGTCACTTTTCCTTTGCGCATATGTGCTGTGCGATCAAAAAGCGCTATCTTGTTGGTACGGGTGCGACCCGACATTCGCCGGGGATTCCTTTTACTGACACCCTCCACGAGCACCTCGACTTCCCGTCCTTTAAGGTTGGCGTTGATTTCGGCTACCCTCCGGTCCTGGTCGGCCAGCAGTAATTTGTTTCTTCTCAACTTCTCTTCTTCCGGCACATCGTCTTCGAGATCGAAAGCCGCAGTACCCGGACGTGGAGAGTACTTGAAAATAAAAGCGTTATCGAAAGCTGCAATATCCATAATACTTCTTGTCTTTTCAAAATCCTCTTCAGTTTCTGAGGGAAAACCTACGATGATATCCGTGGTTATGGAAACGCCCGGGCTCCTGCTTTTCAAGTTTTTCACAGCATGCATATATTTGTCGACGTTGTATCCGCGCCGCATGAGTCGGAGTATCCGGTCTGAACCGGACTGAAGAGGCAAATGAACATGTTCGCAAACTTCGGGAATGTCAGCAACTGCTCCGGCAAGCTCTTCAGTGCATCCGGAAGGATGACCGGATGTGAACCGGATTCTGCGAATGCCGTCCACTTTTGCAATCATTTCCAGCAGAAGCGGGAACGGTTCAACATAGCCGCGAGCTGATCTGTATCCCGCGTCAAAAACCCTGTTTGCACGGCCATACGCCATGACGCTCTGGCCCAGCAGCGTTACTTCCCTGACACCGGCAAGGGCCAGACTTTCGATTTCCCGTACTATATCAAGTGCCGGACGGCTCCATTCGCGCCCTCTTACAGAGGGTACTATGCAATAGGAGCAATTCATATTGCAACCCAGCATGATATTGACGAAGGCGGATGATCCTTTAGCCAGATGAGAAGAAACCACATTTGTCCCTTTAAGTTTTTCATCGAGCCGGAGAACGGGGCCGAAGCCTTCTGTAATCGCTTTAACCACTACAGGCAGATGTCCGGTCATTCTTGTGCCCAGCGCAAAATCCAGTCCAGGTACCTTATCAAAAATCTTCTGCTCCAGGCGCTGTACCATGCATCCCGCTGCTCCGATTTTCCGGCAAGGGATAGAGCCGGACTCCCGGTCGCGGACAAGAAGCCTCAGTTTCCCGATTGCTTTTTCTTCGGCTTTTTCGCGCACGCTGCATGTGTTGACGATCACAACCTCTGCCTCCTGTTCTGAGTCGACAGGCTCGTGACCATGCTCTTTCAGCGTTGCTGCCATGGCATCGCTGTCGCGCACGTTCATTTGGCAACCGTAGGTATGGATGTGAAATTTCATGATTACAACCCGTCGTTTACTTTATCCCAAGCCGCTCCAGTAATTCGTTCGAAAAATTAACCGGATACCACCTCGGATCCTTTAATGTACCACGCAGCCGGAATTCAAACAATGTTGTTATCGGCCACATCAGCGTCTGCAGTATCTTGCCAACGAAAGCTTTTTCTTTAAGGAGCCGGACCTGCACTTTGTAGTCCAGGTTGTTGTCAAAATAATATTCTCCTTCGGCGCGCAGACTCATAATATCTCCTTCTATCAGGACGGGGTCGGATTGTATTTTGTTTCGTTCTATTTGGAATTCAGCTTTGACTTCATTCTGAGAAAGCACAAATTTGAGGCCCGGGATGGCTCTGGTCATTATTTTCGTGAAACCGCCGAACAAGGGCATGGTAAAGACTTCGCCATTTCTTAGTCTTACCTTGCCTTGTCCGGTAACTGTATTGCCTGTGTTTTCGCCTATCAGTCCAAAAATTTCTAAATCCAGTGTGAAGTCTCCGGTTGTGTCCCACGCCTTGTTGGTTGTGAGCGACGAAACGATCTTGTCAAATTCCGCGTCGCGTATTTTGCCGTTGCAGGCATAGGCAATGTTTGTGCGCGTTTTAAAAGGCAGGTCGAATCTGCAGTTGCCGCTGAAAGTGCCGTCGTAAATCTCGCCCGATATGTCAGTCAGATAATTTGTTATACCGGTGGATCTGAGATGGAAGTTGCAGGTATCTGCTGTAAACATCCTTAATCCCAGTTTTCTTGCTTTAACTTCTGCCTCTATATCGCTTTTCTCCGGATGTCTGTAGTTTATTTGCCCTTTCGCATCAATATTGACAGGGCCCTTGAAGCTCAATTGCTCCATGAGGTTAGTTGGATAGACATCCACAATTCTGGCCAGAGCGCGGGGATGCAGCGACGAGTTTCCTTCGAACCATACTGCTGAATTGCGCGAGTCGACTTCGAAATTACCGCGCAATGTGCCCTCTTTACGGGCAATAAGAAGGTCGTTGACCCGGACATTCGAATCGGTGGGCGAAAACGAACTTTTTATGTTTCCGTCTATCCGCTCCGCATCAACCGTCCGGAAACTGCAATTCTCTATCCAGAACGAGCCTTGCACATTGAAGAAGCCATTGGACTCGCAAAGCCGGGTAAACGTGAATTCGGTTCTGGGTGTTCGGTCGCGAAAGTTGAAATCCGATAGAAGCCGGGCCTGTTCATTCATGTCCAGTCCTTTGAATACAGGTATCAATAAGCTGAGGTCAAACGAAGTCCTTCCTCGGCCCTTCATGAGTGCCGTATCCATCCGGTGTCCTATGTCCCAGGCAGCTTCTCCTGAGCCGATCATGGATACAGCGTTGATAACACGAAGTTCAGGGCCTTCTATCTCCATCCTACAGCGCAGCCTGGGAACATGTAGGCCCATCACAGCCGTATTGTTCATTTCGAGGGCGAAGTCACCGTAGGTGTTGAAATGCTGCTCCCCGGAAGTTTTACCGCTTATCGCAAGTTTGGGCCTTATGATTGAGCCGTTGACTATCGCTTTGCTGAGTGGCAGACGGTTCATAACAGCAGCCTTGAAATCGGGCACAATCAAAGCCTTTTCCACTTCCGCAGCAGGAGGACCGACTACACCATCCCTGAATACAACAATGTCTTTGATGATGAACCCCTGGCCCAGATCCAGGCTGATAGAGCCCGCCTCGATATATAACTGGCCTTTGCTGAGTCTGTTAGTCACTGCCGAAACCAGCCACCGCGGAAAACCTGCCATTGTTATGTACACAATGCTCAGCGTGCTAAACATGAAAATAACAAAAAACAACGCCATCAACGTTTTGCGTAACCTGCAAAAAAAAATCCTTAATCCATATCTCATAAAAATTC
>CAYSRM010000109.1:0-5805 GCA_964433435.1 uncultured Victivallales bacterium | reverse complement strand
TAGGAGGCATATCGGGAAGAAGACGAGCAATCACCTCTTTTTTGATTTCCGACCGCTTTGCTCGCGGTACCTTGTCGTTTCCTGTCGCCTCCATCTCCGCAAGTTCTTCCATTTTGCATTCAGCCCGCAACAAGGCTTGAGGAATCTTTTTTTCCGCCTTCACCAGAGTTAGAAAAAGCCTCCCTGCAACCGTAGCAGTGTCATAAGTAATATTTCGATCAAGCAGATGGCGGCTTGTTACCCAGCCGTGCATCGGCTCATCTTTAAGGATATCCAGTCCGGGCAAAGCATTTGCCGCAAAGGCGGAAACAACGTCGCTGCCCAGACTTTCCGACAGATAAAACATACTCAGGCTCAAAGAACCACTTTCAAATCCCATATCAACCTCCATTAAACCGCATATCTCACAGAATTCCTGCTGCGAGCTCGTTACGAAATGCTGTAAGATATGCGGGCTTAAAACCATTAATCCTGCAAGAAACGCCAAAAAAGAAGTCTAACCTGAATTACAGGCTCATGCACTAATAATCCTGAGAAAAGGGTGCGAAGAGGCAAAAAGACCTGCTTCTGGCTCGGCCTTCGGGAATTTCATCTGGAGAGCCAAACTCCCTTGCAAGCAACCCCTGTGCAATGGGACTGTAACAGGTCACGCTGACATCATTCCTGCGGCATAACGGCAGTATGTCAATGCGATGTCCTTCCATATCAGGCTGTACGGAAGCTGATCAACCTCGCACCGCCGTTGCCGGAGCAGGTTGTCAAGATCACCGGCCCCGAAATTCGATACTGCAAAACAGCGAATCTTCCCACTCTGTCTCAGTTTCCCGAACCGGTCGATTATGTCGTCTATCAGTACATCCCGCCCCGGCCAGTGCAGATGATACACATCAATATAATCCCTTTTCAGATATCTGAGACTTTTCTCGCAGGCGGCAGATAACTCTTCGAACAAACCAGCAGACCGCGGCATTGCCTTGGACCCGATAACCACATTCTCGATGGAAGCTTCCAGCACCCACACCAAATTGCAGACCCACCCGGGACGACATCCGTACTGAACTCGAACAATTGACTTTTACTTGCAATACCAAGGTATTTACTGTAGTGCTTGAGCATCAGATTCAATTCAGAAATTCTGATTTTGTTCTGACATCCTCCCGCCTTATTCGGAAGGAGCCGCAGACTAGAGGTAAAGAGTATGCCTTCTTCTCAAAATCTTCTGTTCCAGCGACACAAGGCCGCTGGGGACGCTCAAGATTCAGACTTGCCAGATTCAATCAGGAGAAGTTTTATCATGCAAGAAAACAAATCGTGGTTTGATCCTTCCGCCTGGACACGACTGGAGTTTGAGGGAACACCTGTCTATGTCCGCGACTGTACTCCATGCTGGTTTGTCCCCACTACAGAAGGGGACCACTTATTGAAGGGCATCAAGGCAGGAAAATTCCCCAACGGCGCGCCTGATGCGTCCAGATTCCTCTCTCGCCTGCCGCCGGGCGGGCTGTCATGCTACCCGGGTCGGGCAGAGCTGCTGCGCGAACCTCATCTACGCGAATTATGGTTGCACCTCACTGACCGGTGCAACATGGCCTGTAAACACTGTCTATTTGCCACCACGCCCGGGACTGGAACACAGTTGCCAACTGAAACGGTATTGCATCGGCTTCGGCAAGCGCTTGATATGGGTTGCCGTGTCTTCGCGCTGACAGGCGGCGAGCCGTTTCTACACCCCGGTTTCAATAAAATCATCAATATGATTCTTTCTGCACCGGATACACATGTCGTCATCCTGACCAACGGAACCCTCCTGGATAGGCATCTATACGATCTTCAGCGCTGGGGTTCAGAACGCTTTCATCTGCAGATCAGCATCGACGGCCTGCCGCCACGCCACGATGCAATACGTGGGAATGGTGCCTTCGATGCTCTGGCCGGACATCTTCGCGTTTTGAATGAGCTCAAATTCCCTTTCACGGTTTCGATGTGCGTTGACGCGGACAACGTGGCTGACATGGCCGGGTTGGTTCAACTGGCCGCCAGGCTGGGGGCATCGAATGTTCACTTCATGTGGCTTTTCGTGCGAGGCCGCGCCTTGCCGGAGCGCTTTGCACAGCCGGACCTGATTTTCAAGCATCTGCGGCAGGCAGGCGCAGCGGCACGGCGTCTGAACATCGCCTTGGATAATCTGGAAGCCTTCAAGACTCAGGTCTTTGCTCCGCAGGGCACCATTCACGACGGCAGCACAAGCGCATGGGAAGCCGCGGCGCTGGGCCCTGACGATCTGCTCTACCCTTCCGCTGCACTTGTGGGCTTTCCTGAGCTGGCCACGACCGTGTTGACGTCTCTTGCCGACGCCTGGCACAAAAGCCATGTGCTGGAAAACATCCGGCGGGCTTCGGCGGCTGAGATGACTGATCCGTTACGCTACCTGATTGGCGGCGGTGATTCAGATCACTGCTACAACCACGGCAGCCGTTTCGTTGGAACGGACCCATATTGGCCGCTATACAAGAAAATCGTATTGGACCTCATCACCTCGGCAGCTGGCGATATCGGGAATAATGCACCCCGGCTACGCCTCAAGATGGGCGACATACTCGAAAGCTGCGGCGCGCATGGCGCAGTGGCCATGGTGCACTCGAATTGTCTGCTGTCCACGGCTTCTGTCAACGGGCGCACCGCAGTGAAATCTTACTATACCGAAGCTGCACTCACCACAAAGGAAGATATTCTCAACCCAGCCTGTTACCCTCCGGCGATGATGGAGCATATTCCCGAGGACCTGCGTTTCCGAGGATATGGCTGCGGCAGCCCGGTGCTGGACGCCGCGCTGAAGCCGGGACAGACCGTTTTGGACCTGGGCTGCGGACGTGGAGTGGAATGTTTCCTAGCAGCCCGTAAAGTGGGACCGGAAGGACGGGTAATCGGCATCGACATGCTTGATCCGATGCTGGAAATAGCCCGCCAAGGGGCGAAGCGCGTTGCAAATAGACTTGAATACAACAACCTTGAATTTCGCAAGGGCTATCTTGAAACTTTGCCCTTGGATGAAAATTCGGCCGACGTGATTCTGTCCAACTGCGTACTCAATCTCTCGACCGATAAGCGCCGTACCTTCGCGGAAATCCTGAGAGTGCTAAAGCCCGGGGGCCGAGTTGTTGTCTCTGACGTGGTTACCGAAACAGTCCCGGACGCAACTATTCTCAACGACGATGTGTTGCGCGGTGAATGCATCGCCGGGGCCATGACACACAGGGACCTTGCCGGGCTTCTGGACGAAACCGGTTTCCGCTCCTTCCGCATTCTTAAACGCGTGCCTTATCGCTGTGTAAGAGGGCATCGCTTTTATTCCATGACGTATGAAGCCGTGAAACCGGCGCCTTCGACAATGACGCGGGTGATCTATCTTGGTCCTATGGTAAGGCTTCAAACACCGTCGGGGCACGTCCTCCTTGCCGGGATTCCCACCTCGATCCCCGGGGACGAGGCGCGGCAGCTTGGCAAACAGATCGCCATCCTAGATGCCGAAGGGAGGGCGGTAAACATGGATTGGGTCAACACCTGCGCCTGCGCGTTGCCGGAAACAGCGTCCTTGTCCGCTGACCCGGGGTTCAGTAATATCGAGAACCAGGATCACGAAAAAAGACGTATGACCGATTGCATGGTCTGTGGAATGCCGCTTATATATCTGCAAGCTGAGAGGAAAGAGGTCTGCGCCTTCTGCGGAACCGCAGGTCGCGCCAATTGTACCTGCGAGCAGGGCCACTTTGTCTGTGACACATGCCATGCAGCAGGCGCCCTGGCAGTGATAGGCCACCTGTGTGCCACAACCGAGGAAAAAGACATGATCGCTCTAATGCATATGATTCGCAGCCACCCTAGCGTACCGATGCACGGGCCGGAGCATCACGGGCTGGTGCCCGGCGTGATCCTGGCCACCTACCGCAATCTCGGCGGCACAGTGAACCGCGAAATGCTTGATACAGGAATCCGGCGTGGTGCTCGAGCCATGGGCGGATCATGCGCCTTTACTGGTAGTTGCGGCGCAACTACCGGCGTCGGCGTCGCGTTCAGCATGCTGTTGAACGCGAATCCATTGACTGCGACACAACGCCAACAGGTAATGCAGGCTGTAAACACCGTAGCCGCAGATATCGCCGCCGTACCCGCTGCTCGCTGCTGTCAGCGGGACGTCTGGCTCGCTCTGCGCGGAGCTGCCAGGGTGTCCAGGCATCTGCTTCCCATACCTCTGCGGGCCGACGCGGAATTGGTCTGCAGGCAGGCGGCTCAAAACCCTGAATGTGCGGGTTCTGCGTGCCAATTAGCACAGCGAAAACAACCCGCCAGGATTTCGCCTGATTTATAGACGACAAGAAAAGGAAACCACTCAGGTGTTTGAAAATCTCAAAACAGATGAGTCCAGTCGTCCCCGGAAAAGACGATCTAAGGAAGCGGCGCCGTGAAAGAAGAACATCTCTGCGTCTTTACACGCTATCCCGAGCCCGGGAAAACCAAGACACGCCTGATACCGGCGATAGGCGCCGACTCAGCGGCATGCCTACAGCAGACTATGACAACCCAAATGCTGATGGTGGCCGCGCAAGTCAAAGAAGCAAGGCGCCTCAGTCTGGAAGTGCGTTTCGAAGGCGGCGACGAAGGCCGCATGCGCGAGGCATTCGGAAATGATTTTTTCTATCGCCCCCAGGGAAATGGGGATCTGGGCGATCGAATGCGTCGTTGCCTGCGGGAAAACCTTCATTCAAGCTCACAGAAAGTTGTGATTGCCGGCTCGGATATTCCAGGTGTCAACGCCTGTATCCTTTCCGCGGCCTTTGAAGGACTCCAGAACCACGACATCGTAATCGGTCCGGCAGAGGACGGCGGATATTATTTGATAGGTCTGAAAACCAATATTCCTGAGCTCTTTAAGAATATGCCCTGGGGAACTGAAGATGTTTTTCGTCGAACCCTTGAGATTTCCAAACAACTCGACCTGTCAGTCTGCACGCTTCCCGTTCTCGCCGATGTCGATCGGTGCGAGGATCTTAGTGTACTCGAACAGGACTGGGGCAAAGAAAGATTTGCAAAAGCTATTGGCCGCGTATCGGTCATCATTCCGACGCTCAATGAGGCTTCTCACATTGCTGACGTATTAAAGACGCTGAAAGCTGTTGACCCGACCCTCGAAATCATTGTCGCCGACGGCGGGAGTGCTGATGGAACAACGGAGAAGGCGGGCGCTTGCGGGGCAAATATCTTGATTACAGAGCCTGGCCGCGCGAAACAGATGAATGCCGGGGCAGAGGCTTCGACAGCAGGCATCCTGTTGTTCCTTCACGCTGACACGCTTCTTCCCGGAAGGTTCCCATCATTTGTTCGTTCTGAACTCAGCAAGCCTGGCGTCGTGGCGGGCGCCTTTCAGTTTCGCCTCAATGCCGAAGGGCGGGCGTACCGTATTCTTGAACGACTTGTCAACTGGCGGTCCCGGGTTCTGCAGATGCCTTATGGGGACCAGGCGCTTTTCATGAAAGCAAGCGTCTTCACTGAACTTGGGGGATTCCCGGATATACCAGTTATGGAAGACTTTGAGCTCGTTCGTCGACTCAGGCGTCATGGACGCATTGCCCTCATCCCTTCACCAGCAGTAACATCCGCCCGCCGCTGGCAGGAACACGGGTTTCTGAAAACAACGCTTCTTAATCAATGGCTTATCGTCGGATACTGCTTCGGTGTTTCTCCTCAACGTCTGTCAGGATGTTTAACCCGCATATCTCACAGAATTTCGTAGTGAGAGCGTGCAAAGCG
>CAYSRM010000108.1:0-5815 GCA_964433435.1 uncultured Victivallales bacterium | reverse complement strand
TTGTGAGATATGCGGGTTAGAGTCTGAACTCGTAAGTTCTGCGCGTTCATGTCAAGCGGTAGTCCCGACTCAGCGGCAGAGGTCGGGACGAAGGCTGATTGCGTAGACGCGGCAAAGGCGGGTCATTTTCGCCCTATGGGCGAGTCATTGGCCTGCTCGAAGGGAACAGAAACTATGACAGAGTTTATCCAGCATCCAGCCCCCAGCATCCAGCCCCCAGCATCCAGCCCCCAGCATCCAGCATCCAGCATCCAGAGACCAGCATCCAGTATCCAGCATCCAGTATCCAGAAACCAACCTGCTGGCTTGTTGGTTGCGGCCAAAGGCCGCCTTAGGATTAAAGTTAGAGCCTGTACTCGTAAGTTCTGCGCGTTTTTGCGTAGAAAATTTGATACAACGTGTTAAAAATCAATGCTGCACTAACCTGAATGATTCGCAATCCGGTTAAAAGAATCATATGCCAACTTTATATCCACAACATAATTCACTTGTCTGCATCGACTCTGACGGCTGCGTGTTTGACACAATGGAGATCAAACAGAAACGTTGCATCCAGCCGCGCATAGTGTCGCACTGGAAACTGGAACCCATTCGAGAATATGTCCTTGAAACAGCGGAATTCGTGAACCTTTACTCCCGGTGGCGCGGAACCAACCGGTTTAAAGCCCTGCTGCTTGTTTTCGACCTCCTGAAATCAAGGCCCGAAATCATGAACTCCGGCATAAAGACCCCGGAGCTCGTCGCACTGCGTAAATTCGTGAAATCGGGATGCCCCCTCGGCAACGCTTCACTCTCTGCCACAATCGCCTCGGCGCCCAATCCGGAGTTATCGTCTGTCCTGGAATGGAGCAATGCTGTAAACAAAGATATAGAGCTTATAGCTCCCAGTGTTCCGCCGTTTTCTTGGGCAGTAAAAGGACTGGCACAAATACAGGTGAACTCCGACTGTGTCTGCGTGTCGCAAACTCCGCACAAAACACTCCTGCGGGAATGGCAGACACATGGCATTGATGATCAAGTTTCCCTCATAAAAGGCCAGGAAGCAGGAACGAAAAAGCGCCAGATTGAGACAGCGTCAGAAAATAAATACAGCAAAAAAAGAATTCTGGTAATAGGAGACTCGCCAGGCGATCTAGCGGCTGCGGAAGCATGCGGTTCATGTTTTTTCCCCATAGAACCGACGCGGGAAAATAAATCGTGGCGCTTCTTCTGCGAAGAAGCTTACGACAGATTCCTTTCCGGTAATTATACCCGCCAATTTCAACAAAAACTTGTAGCCCGATTCAAAAAGTTGCTACCTTTACAGCCACCGTGGTTACGCACAAAGGAGAACACATGAAAGGTTACGTCCAGGTTTACACGGGCAACGGAAAAGGCAAGACAACAGCCGCGTTGGGCCTGATCATGAGAGCTTCGGGCGCAGGCCTGAAATCATACTTCTGCCAATTTATAAAAGGTCAGCCTTCATCGGAGATGGAAATTCTCACCAACAGATTGCCGAACGTGACCTGCGTTCAATATGGACTCGGCCGCTTCTTTACTCCCGGCAAAGGCCCTTCCCGGGCGGACATCGAGGCGGCTCATAAAGGACTCAACGAGATGACAGAGTCTATGCTCACCAACAGTTACAACATCGTGGTCGCCGACGAAATTAACGTTGCCGTGAAAATCGGCCTGGTGACAGTCGAACAAGTCTGCAATCTCATAGACGGCAAGCCGGAGGGTGTGGAGCTGGTTCTGACAGGCCGAGACGCCCCGCCGGAAATTATTGAAAAAGCCGATCTTGTAACCGAGATGCGCAACATCAAGCATTATTTCGACAGAAATATCGGCGCCAGAAAAGGAATTGAATACTAGCCTGATCTATTCATGAAAAAAAACCCAGCAAGTCGTAAATTGTTCGGAGGTAGCGATATGTGTTTACAGCGTCTAACCCGCATATCTCACAAAATTCCTGCTGCGAACGCGGATAGCGCCAATGGAACGGCACGAATTGGCAAAACGCCAGATTGCAGTATGTCTATACGGCTGCTCCGGCGTTTTACCAATTTGCGCCCCCGCAGCAGCGCTCTCCACGCTCTTCCGCCGGATGGCGGACAGGCAGCTACGAAATTCTGTGAGGTATGCGGGCTAACAAAGTTTTTAGCATGTGTGGTATGGTCCACACTGAATGCGGAGTGCTTGGCTTTTTTCACCAGAGGCGCGCCGATTTCACCGCATCTACTGCGTTTCAGCGAGTTGGCGGTGGTTAACCACAGCTCAACTCGCTGCGCCTTGTAACTGCGGCAAACTCGGCGCGTGAATAGATCAAGATAGGGAGGCATAACAATGCAGACTGTTCCAGAATATAATTCCGCAAAGCTCAGCAAAGCCTATGATTACGCCAACGAGTATTATGCGGCATATGGCATAAATACAGACAAGGCAATTGAACATGCCCTGGCCGCACCGGTATCCGTTCACTGCTGGCAGGCGGACGACGTTCAGGGCTTCGAGCAGCAGTCTCCATCAGAAGACGGCGGCATTATGGCTACAGGAAATTACCCCGGAAGAGCAAGGAACGGAACGGAATTGCGCCAGGACCTGGATAAAACCCTGGAGCTTCTGCCCGGACGACATCGTGTCAATATTCATGCGTTTTATTGCGAACAGGAGCAGTCGGCGGTCGATCGTGATTCACTGGCCCCGGAACACTTCTCACAGTGGATATCGTGGGCTGTGGAAAAGAAAATTGCGCTGGATTTCAACACTTCATTCTTCGCCCACCCCAGGGCCGCTGATGGTTTTACACTGTCACACCCGGATAAGGCTATCCGAGATTTCTGGATCAAACACGCCGTAGCATGCCGCTTTATCGCCGAAGAATTCGCCAGGAAGACAGGATATCCCTGTGTTCTCAATCATTGGACCCCGGATGGCTCGAAAGATCTGCCTGCTGACCGGTGGTCCCCGCGCAAGCGGTTGGCTGAATCAATGGACAGGATTATGAATGAATCAAAAAACGTAGACCCAGGTTTATGTAAAGATGCGATCGAAAGCAAATTGTTCGGGATCGGAAGCGAGTCTTATGTCGTCGGTTCGGCTGAATTCTGCAATCACTACGCTTTGACCCGAAAAATCCTGTATTGCCTCGATATGGGCCATTTCCATCCCACGGAAACAATAGACGACAAAATATCCGCCCTGCTCCAGTTCCACCCCGAAATACTTATTCACGTCAGCCGTCCGGTCAGGTGGGACAGCGATCATGTTGTGCTTTTTAATGACGAACTCCGGAATGTCTTTCTCGAAATTGCCCGAGGCACAGCATGGGACAGGATCAGAATAGCTCTTGATTTCTTTGACGCCAGCATCAACCGCATAGCAGCGTACATCATCGGGGCAAGGGCTACCAGAATGGCAATCTTGTACGCACTGTTAGACCCGAGCGCCACGCTGAAAGAATCTGAAGCCGAGAACCGGGGCGCCAGGCGGCTGGCCATGCTTGAACAAATGCGCGTAATGCCGTTTCAGGCTGTATGGGATACGTTATGCGAACGTGCTAACGTACCGCCCGGGTTGACATGGATGAACGAAACAGAACAATATGAACAGGAAATCCTGAGCGGCCGATCATAATCACAACTTGCCGCACAGCAGGAGACAGCCTGTGGGAGATGATATTTATGATAAAACACAAAGTATACCTTGCGGTAGATCTAGGGGCCGGGAGCGGAAGAGTTGTCGCTGGAATTCTTGAAAAGGAACATCTCAGGCTGGAAGAAGTACATCGTTTTCCAAACGATCCGATAAAGTTAAACGGATCACTTCACTGGAACGCACCAGGCCTTTTCTGTGAAATTAAGAACGGCATCCGAAAGGCCGCAGCAAAATACGGCAAGGCACTGACAAGCGCCGGTGTAGACACATGGGGAGTCGATTACGGCTATCTTGATCGAAACGGCCGTTTACTGGGAATCCCGTTCTGTTACCGCGACCCTAGAACCGACTGTGTGAGTGAACAGATTTTTGATATCATGCCATCCAGAGAAATCTACCAGATCACCGGCATTCAGTTCATATTCTTTAACACATTGTACCAACTCTACTCAGAAGTTCTTGATGGATATCCAATCCATGATGTTGCCGATCGTCTGCTCTTTATGCCTGATCTCATCAATTACTGGCTTACCGGGGTCAAGACAAACGAAAGCACAATTGCCAGCACAAGCCAGATGATAGATGCCCATTCCGGGTTATGGGCCGGGAACATTTTGAAGAAACTGGGCATTTCATCATCTTTCCTGGCCGAAACGCTTGACCCTTGCAGCCACATCGGGCATCTGCTGCCGGATATCGCCGAAGAAACAGGAGCAGGCGAACTGAATGTTGTTGCACCCGGATGCCACGATACCGCTTCGGCTGTGGCAGCCGTTCCGGCATCAGACAGCAACTATGTATACATAAGTTCCGGAACATGGTCGTTAATGGGCTTTCTGTCAAAAAAACCGGTCATCACAGACAAGAGCTTTGAGCACGGTTTCACTAACGAGAGAGGAATCGAGAACGATTACCGCATCCTTAAGAATATCTCCGGACTTTGGATCATTCAGGAATGCCGCAAAAAATGGGCCGCGGAAGGACAGGACATGAATTACGACACCCTGACTTCCCTTGCATACGGCGCAAAGCCGTTTGCTGCATTTATTGATCCGGACTGGTCCGGATTTGCCAACCCCGGCGATATGCCCTCGCGCATGGAGGAGTTCTGTAGAAAAACCGGACAGAAAGCGCCAGGGGACAAAGGTTCTATTGTGCGCACTGCACTCGAGGCGCTGGCCCTGCGGTATCGGTCGGTTCTCTCTAATATAGAAGAAATCCGCGATGAAAAAGTCGATACCATCCATATTGTGGGCGGAGGATGCCTGAACAAACTCCTAAACCAGTTCGCCGCCAACGCAACAGGCAAACGGGTTGTAGCAGGGCCAACCGAGGCAACAGCAACCGGAAATATCCTGGCCCAGTTACTGGCAGACGGAACAATCGGTTCCCTTCAAGAAGGAAGAGAACTCCTGAAGGGGTCAATTGAGACCAATGTGTACGAACCCCGGGACCACGACAAGTGGAAAGATGCATATTCACGCTACCTGGAAATTGAAGCAGCCCTGTAGCACAATTAGTGATTCCGTTTAAAACCGTAACCGGCGGACCCCGAACCCTATTTGTCTCTTCCTGATCATAATCATAATCGTAATCATAATCGAATTTACGCCCTGTATCATCTCTCAAATCACAGGATTTCACCCCGCCAGCACCCAGCCCCCAGCACCCAGCCCCCAGCATCCAGAAACCAGCATCCAGCACCCAGAAACCTTGACAAATCCCTTGCCAGATGTTTATAGTCCAAAGCTCATTAGCCACATGTCTCACAGAATTTCGTAGTGAGAGCGTGGAAAGCGCTGCTGCGGGGACGTGAATTGGTAAAACGCCGGAGCAGCCGTATAGACATACTGTAATCTGGCATTTTGCCAATTCGTGCCGTCGCAGTGGCGCTTGCCGCGCTCGCAACAGGAATTTTGTGCGATACGCGGCTTAGCACCGCAACTACCGGAGGTATCAATGAGCAAAGATGTCGAAGCGGCCAAGAAGCTCTCTGAAGCACGCGACCAGCTTGAAGAAGGAATGTCCCGTATAATCGTCGGGCAGAAAGAAGTGATTGAACAACTTCTGATCGGACTTTTCTGCAATCAGCATGCCCTCATGGTCGGAGTGCCCGGCCTGGCAAAAACCCTGATCGTATCCACACTCGCAAGACTCCTTGGCCTCGGCTTCAAAA
>CAYSRM010000107.1:0-5902 GCA_964433435.1 uncultured Victivallales bacterium | reverse complement strand
ATCACCTTATTGTACAGACACCCGATGCAAACCTCAGCAAGGCGATTCAGTGGTTGAACGTCAGCTACGTTGTATGGGTTAACAGACGCCGTGAGCGGGTAGGGCCGCTGATGCAGGGGAGGTTCAAAAGCATTCCTGTTCAAGATAGCGACTGGGCCTATGATCTGAGTCTATACGTGCATCTCAATCCGGTAATGCGCAGGATTCATGGGCTTAAAAATTCTAACAGGAAAGCGGAATCCAAAGGGTTGACTGTTGCGGATCCTCAAACGGTCACAAAACGACTGGCTGAATTGCGGCAATATCCCTGGAGCTCATATTGCGCCTATGCAGGCTACGGGAGATCGCCCGAGTGGTTGTGTACCAAAGAGATTTTGCGTCGAGCTGCCGGAAAAAAAGAAAATCAAGCTGAACAATATCGCGCTGATATCAGACAACGCTTAACAAAAGGTGTTGAGCCATTGCTGAGAGAGCGCATGGCTGATGGCTTTGCGCTGGGAACCGAGGCATTTCGGGAATGCATCCGTCTTGCGGGGAAGGGTGGTCGGGAGATCGCAGGAACCGGCAAGCTGCGTCCAAGGATATCGGTTGAGGAGCTCGTCGAGATCATCGAACGTCTGCGAAACGAGGAATACGAGAATTTCATATCACGCCGTGCTAATTGTTCGAAACTTCTTCTTTTGTGGGCATTGCGGCGCTACAGTGGAATGACACTCAAAGAAATAGGCGAAGCTGTCGGAGGAATGGACTACACGGCGGTAGCCATGGCGATCAAACGTTTCGAGGAGAAAGCAGAAACTGAACAGAGTCTCAGCAATTTGATTCAGAAGGTGAAGGTTAAATGTGAAAAGTGAAGACGTGACCCCGGGTGTTTTTTTTAAACTGGGAGCGTATACTGGAAGAATCTCAGAGAAGTACAAATCTGATGACCTCTTAGAGGATTTACGGAACATTGCCGGGAAGGTAAGCTCCGGCTCTTTACTGGGACCTGGAACGGCAAGAAACAGGAATGTTATCGCCAGACTGCTTCTGGAAAACTTTGAATCCGGTCCGGCTGCATCACTAGAAGTGGTAATAAAGAGTTTTGCGCCTCAGGCACTCATTAAGCATCTTATCGACCGGAAAAGAGGATCCAAAGCTTTCAAGACATGGCAGGCTGCAACAGCGCTTCAGCAAGGCGGGGTCTCAACTCCCGAACCAGTATGTTACATGGAACGCCGTGAAGGCAACAGGCTGATCGAGAGCTACTACGTGGTGAAGTACGATCCGAAAATAGTCAGCTTTAAAAGTGAATTGATTCGCCTCTTTCGCGAGGAACCCGAATGCAGCGAGTTTATGGCACTGCTTGAAACAGTCGCTCGCGGTATACACGGCATGCACGAGACGGGTTTTCTACATAACGATCTTGGAAACCAGAACATATATTTGCACGGGTCCGGACGTGAGAGATGGGGTGAGCCGTTGTTTGTGGATCTGAACCGGGGACGGCTGAAACCGGCATTGTCTTTGCGGGAACGGGCCAGGGATATTTCGCGAATCTGGCTGCCTTCGGATCTGCTGCGAGTATTCAAGGAAATGTATTTTGACGGAAAAAAGCCCCCTGGTGCCTTCCAGAAGTGGGAAAGAACTTACCGCAATCTTTATGCTGTGCATGCAAATACGCGGAAAATACGCCATCCCATCCGTCACTTGAGAGCAGATAGCGAGGAAACACCGCTGGAAGAAAGGTACCCGGAGGCCAAAGAAATGTGGATATGGGACAGCAGGTCTGCCCAGCCCATCAGCCTTATGCGCAGCAAAGATAGAAACAGGCATTACCGCCTGGGACGTAATATTGGAATTTGCGTTACTACCGCCAAGGCGATTGTGCCAATACTCCAGGAATATCGAAAGACTCTAAAACATTGCTACACGCAACCTGTGTCGATGTCCAAACGAGCAGGAATTGCGCTGGAATTGACAGAGAGAATGATTGAAGCCGAGGTTGCTCTATTACACGAACTTGGTGATCCGCCTGTTATCGTGCGCCTGTACAGACACGAAGGGGGCGTTGTTTCCGGGTTTAAGAAAAAAAAAATCAAAGAGCTCAGCCGACGCGGCCATGACATCTCGGTTGCATTAGTGCAGGACCGCCAATCTGTTATAGAACCGAAGTTGTGGGACGAGTTTGTTCACTCCAATTCAATAGAGCTGAAAGATCATGTGGGTTTCTTCGAAGTCGGGCATGCAATCAACAGGGTCAAATGGGGAGTGTGGGAACCAGTTGAATATCAGCGAATGCTTAAGCCGATTGCCGAAATAGCCGAGGAACATCCACATATGAGATTTACAGGCCCCGCTGTTATAGACTTTGAGTATCAATATCTTGTCACTGCACTCAAACGTTCCCCAAAATCATTCCGTTTTCACGCTTTATCGCACCATCTATACGTTGACAGGCGCGGTGCCCCGGAAAACGTACAGGGGCCTTTTGCATTACTTGAGAAATGTGCTATTGCAAAGGCAATAGCGAGTTGGAGCGGGGCTTGCCAGGACCGGCTGATAATATCCGAGGTAAACTGGCCGTTGGCCGGGACCGGAGTTTATTCGCCTGTGGGCTCCCCTTATAAATCTCCCGGCCCCAGATTTAACGATCCAAGCGTGGACGAAGACACCTATGCTGATTTTATGATCCGGTACCTGCTGATAGCCTTATGTTCGGGGATGGCCGAGAGGGTTTACTGGTGGCGTCTTGCCGCACATGGTTTTGGTCTTATCGATGACCGGCCCGAAGGGCATTGGCGAAAACGGCCCGCATTTGGAATGTTGCAGCATTTCATTAAAATGACAGAAGGAAGCATGTTTTCACGGAAGCTGACACCTGTGCCGGGGGTCCACTTTTATGTCTTTTCCAGGAATCATGGCCGCGAATGGTGCATAGCCTATTCCGCTGAGGGTAGTATCTCTGTGGATCCACCTTTTAAGATTGCGGAATTATCCGATGCATGCGGTCGCTCTTTGAAAAGGAACGCAGGCGCCTGCGAGGTGGGACCGAGGCCGGTTTACATGGTTATTGATGAATAGATCAGGTTAGCCTGCACATTTATGAGTTTTCATAGCGAGGTTTTTGCAGAGTGGTGTCAGTTCTGTTTCTTCCCCGTAATGTTCAGGTTAGATTTGCTTATATAGGTTTGCCGTTTGCTCAATAGTTGAACTTATGTTGAATTTCTCTATTATGCGTTGTTTTGCCAGACGTCCCATTTTACTGCGTCGGACCCCGTCATCGAGCAGTGCATCGATAGCTGAAGCCAGCCGGTCTTTGTCACCGGGCGGCACAATCAGGCCTGTTTCACCATCATCCACTATTTCCGGCATCCCGCCGACGTTTGTGACTACAGCCGGCACCCCTTGAATCATAGCCTCTATTACCGAACGCGGCAACCCTTCGCGGCGCAGGGACGGCATTACAAAAATATCTGAGGCTCCTGAAAGTGCGTAGGCGTCAGGGATGTATCCTGGCGCGTGTACACGGTTACCGATAGCCATTTTTTCTATCAGGGGAGCTATCTTCCTGTCCGTTATCTCGCCAGCCAGCAGAAGATGCGCATTTTTGTGTCTGATAAGTCCGAAAGCCTGTACAAGAGTGGAAACGCCCTTCCTCGGTCGCATGCTGGCAGAGCAGACAAGAACCGGGGCGTTTTCCGGTATTCCGAATTCGGTGAAGCGTTTCCTGGAGGCGGGAGTATACCAGGCGGGATCGTGTCCCTTATAGATTGTTGTAAGTCTGGACTCCTCAATGCCCAGCTTGAGCATGTAATCGCGGACTGCGTTGCAAACGCATATTATACTTTTCACCCTGGTGTTCATAAAAGTCAGGCGCGTTTCCGGGTTCCAGCGGCTCAAATTTCCGATAATCCCGCGGTAAGCAATGAATTTCACAGCGGGATCGCGTATCGCGGCCAGTGAATTCGAAAAGGCTTTCTTATCAAGGGAATGGACAATCTCAGCGCCGGATTCGCGAGCAATCTTGCGAATGAACGGCAGAGCTTCGGGATGGAGTCTTGAACGGAACCGAAACGGTCTTACATCAATACCATTTTGTGCAAGTTCTGATGCTACATTAAGTTCCGGATCACATATTAATGTGATGCTGTATCCTTTCTTTGACAGTGATCGAAAAATGGCGGCTTCCGATCTGTCCAGAGGCGCTGTAACAACAAGAATCTTCATTTGCGGCTAGCTCTTCCTTTTTTCGATGAGCATGCCGCAGAACGGCAGAATATACAAGACAACAGTTAACCCGCATATCCTGAACGCGTAATACAATAATCTGCCTGTGTTGACTAAAAAGCTTGATAAAGGCAAAGGATTGGTTTTTTCTACAAACGAAGAGTTGAGTCGGGCAATGGAGCAGTGCTTGCGGGGTAGATGTTTAAAGGAACACATAGCCGGTCGGGTATGTCAGACGACAGAACGTAATGTGTGAAGTACTGCTGACTTTCTTGAGCGTTGCTGCCGAAAGGGAGAGATTGGTGTAATGAATATGACAGACAGCATGACTGAACGGATGAAGTGTGGCTGGGTTGCAATCCTGTTGTACAGCGCAATTTTTGGAATCACCTTTTCCATCGCCCTTGGTGAGACGCTTCTCGGAATAGCTTTTCTTGTTCTGATTTTCCGGTGTGTGAAAATGCGAAGACCCCCTGCATGGCCCCTGGAAGCCTGGTTTGCGCTTGCCTTTTTCGTCTGGGCTGTGGTGACAATATGGTTCGGGGTAGACAGGCAGGAAGGTTTTTCCCGTCTATCCAGACTTGCATGGTTCGCAACGATACCCGCTTTTGCGACGGTGGTGATAAGCTACAAAGATATAAAAAAGTACCTGGAGTTTTTTGTTGCAGGTTGTGCTGTTCTATCACTCTATCTGCTCTCGTCAAATCTACTGGAAGCTTACCAGGTTTCCGCACAAAATGATACGAGTTATGTCGATGCCCTCGTTTACGCCGGATCTATGACCGGCAGCCAGATGCTTGTTATGGGAAGCCTTGCCGCTATGGGCTTGTTGTTTGTCCGTAAGGACAGGGGAGGGCTGTTGTGGTGCGTTTTGGGTTTGCAACTGGTGGTGCTTCTTTTGAATTTCAAGAGAGGTTCCTGGCTTACCCTGCTTATTCTCGCTCTTGTATTTCTTGCTTACCGGCGCAAGTGGAAAGGTCTGCTTCTGGCTGTGTTGATAATCGGATCTGCGGCCGCGACAACGCCAGTCCGATCCAGGATTGCCGGGCTCAGAGAAGAAATGGATCACTGGGGAGGCGGCAGGCTTACCATGTGGACAAAAGTAGCGCCGCAACTTATCTCGGAAAATCTATGGACAGGGATAGGATACAATTCAATGTCAAACGAGAGCATGAATGATGCTGCAATCCGCAAATGGCGGAATCAGAACCCGGAGAAGCCTCCTCCTTCGCAGCTTGTTGAACCACGCAGAGATCATCTCCATTCCAATCCGGTCCAAGTCATTGTGGTAACCGGAATTCCCGGTTTCCTCTTATATGCGATATGGATGCTGACTGTTCTGGTCCGGGCAACAAAGCCAGTACTCTCGGACGGCCAGGGCAGCGAAGGTGTCACTGTGCTTCGTTTCTCCGTCCTGCTGATGCTTATCAGCCTTTTCATCAACGGGCTTGTAGAGTACAATTTCGGTGATACAGAGTTGGTTATTGTTCTCGGATCACTTATGGGTATTGTCGGCGGCTGGCGCGGAGCATGCGAAACACAAGGTCAGGAAAGTCAGCTTTGATATTTTACAGCAATTCTCATTATGGCCATTGACGCATGAGAGGACAGGCAGAGACGCCTGTCTTACCCAGTAAGTCGATCATTCCTAGCCCGCATATCTCACAGAATTTCGTAGTGAGAGCGTGGAAAG
>CAYSRM010000106.1:0-5902 GCA_964433435.1 uncultured Victivallales bacterium | reverse complement strand
GCATAACAGGAAGCATCAGTCCAGGAAAAAGATTTCGACTAATGATGAAGAGATAAGGAAATTGAAGGAAGAAATTGCGCGTAAGCAGAAGGAACTGAACGAGCTGCTGCGTGAACGCCATCCAGAAATCGCGGAAATGGAAGAGAAACTACAGACGCTGATTGAGCAGCACCGCGAAGTGCAAAAAAAGATTTACGAGGTAAAGAGCGAATTGAGAAAATTAACAAGAAAGAAAAACAAATAGAGAATCCGGAACCCGGAAAGCCAAAGTCAAACTGATGATTTGGGTTCGGGTATCGTACAGATGAAATGAGAGAAAGAGTTATGAATAAGAAAACAAAAACCAAATGGTACAGCGTCGGTTTGTCAGCATCCCCGGCAAAGAAAATTGTAAGTCTTGCAATGGCGTCTTTCTTGATGGGCGGTTTTATGGCTGTTGCTACAGCATCTGAGCTTTGGATAGCTCCTGATCCGGCCGATGGAAGCCAGGGCACCATAACGTTGCCGATAGTTGTTACAAGCGGTGTCGGCGTGACCAATGGCATAGGTTTTGGCGACGAGGTTGGAGCTAAACCAGCTACCGGATACAAATTTGATGCATGGGTTGTGAATACCGGTCCGCTGACATTACAGAATTACAACAGTCCGACAACGATGGTGACGAGCGCTGAGAATCCAAGCGTTACCAACTTTCTCTCTGCCACTTTTGAGCTGTACGAACATGAGGTCACCGTTGAGGTGGTTGGCGATGGATCGTCAACGCCTTCGCCGGGCATCTATGACAGGGTCGACAGCACTACGATGCCGCTTAACGCGTCGGAAACCGGTGCATCATATTTTCATTACTGGCTTATGGACGGGGCTATTTACAGCTATAGCAGTGCGATTAATATTACCATAACAAATGATGTGACGATGACTGCGGTCTTTGGTCCCGAAGAAGTGGATAGTGACGGCGATGGACTTCCGGACAGGTGGGAGAATACCTATGGGCTGGATCCGCAGGAGGGGAACGTGACTTCTCCCAGCGGGGCATACGGAGATCCTGATAATGACGGAGTGATAAATCTTGTTGAATACCGGATCTCGTATGTCATGTCGACGGGCGGTCTGTCCATGGTGGAAGCCTCGCCTATCAATGCCGACAGCGATGGCGACGGGATGGACGACGGGTACGAGTTTTATCATATAGCCACGGGAACTAATGCAGCTCCGGGGAATGCGCAGAACGCGGAAGCAGTAGTTTTCACGGGCGGTACATTTGGTCGCGACGGGAATCCGGATCAGGATTTCAAATGGGATACCAGCACCGGGTATGAGACAACAATAGGGCTTGTCAACTTTGAAGAGTATGTTGGCCCGGATGGGTATGTTCCGGGAACATGGTCCAATACCGTGGTTATTACGAATTTGAATGGAAGCTTGATTACCGGGGTCAACAGGTATGTTGCCAACACGAATGACACCGGCGACCAGTCATTTTCCGATACGACGGACTCGGAAATTTTCGCGGGAGAAATATCCGGCGATGGATTTGACGACGGATTTGAATATTCATGGGATGTCTGGCAGGGAATTCATGCAGGCGATAGAGTAGGTGATCCGCAAAATCACCGAGTGCCGGGAAAAGAAGGGGACCCAGCCTATCCAATGTCGGCCACTACAGGCGACTGGGACAATGACGGGGAACTGGACGTGGCTGTTGCAAATTCCGGCCAGGATACGGTATCAACATTATTCGGCATGGGCGGCGGATCTTTGACCGCTGTGATGGATGAATATGATGTAGGCTCGGGCGCAAGGGTAATAGAGTCTGCCGATCTTAATGATGACGGTAATATGGACCTTATTACCGGCAATGGACAGACTAACACGATTTCCATTCTTTTCGGTTCCACCAGCAGGGTTTTTGCCGCGGAACAGAGCTACACGGTCGGAACTTTTACTGCAGGTTCAGACCAGCATATATCGTCGCTTTATATCGCGGATTTCAATGACGACGGGGAACCTGACATTGCCGCATCTCACGAAGGTGATGACGCCGTGTATATTCTGGACGGTCTGGGAGTGGAGCTTGTAGATGTTGTAGAGGCAGGGGACGATGGCTACGAGGCGCAGAATGCTGGAGGGATTTACACCGTGGCGCAAACCATTGGCGTTGGCGACAGGCCGGTTTCCATTGCTGGAGCCCCAATATGGGGAGGCGTGACAAACCAGCAGACAGACCTCGCTGTAGCTAATTACGGTAGCGATAACGTCTCAATAGTTCAGGACGACACAACAGCAGGCAATTTTATGTTTACTTCGGCCACTAGCCATAATGTGGGATCGGGTCCGAGCTGCGTACTGCTGGGCGATATGGACTATGACGGGACAAACGACATGGCGGTTTCCAATTTTGACGGGGATGATATCCGAACTTATGTTGGAAATGGAGACGGCTCTTTCGGCACAGAAAGCGTTACCTCAACTGGAGCCGACAGGGGACCCTGGCATATGGCGTTTGCCCAGATGGACGCGATATTTCCCGCGATCAATAACAACGCAGACCTGGTGGTTGCCAATCGGCTTTACGATAATATAGCCGTGCTGCTTGCCAGCGGAAGAAATGCGTCTTTCAGCCTGGACAGCAGTTATGGCACCGGCAGGGAGCCGGTATGGGTAGAAATAGCCGATTTTGATGGCGACGGGCTGGATGACGTCCTGGTGGTATGCAGGGATAATGACACATTCCGCACATATACCGGGCTTGGGGACGGCGGGGTTGAGGAAGCCGGAACCTACGATGTTTCAACCTGGGTTGTGGACCGCAGGTTTAATCCCGGCGCGATGCATGTTGAGCCGCCCGACGCCGGAAGGCCGGATTATGATGTGATGTACAATCCGGAGAACGCCGGGGTGGGGAACTGGCTTACCGATGAATTTGAATACAACGCATGGGCTTATACCAATACCAGTTGGACCGGCACGAACGGATTGTTAAGGCGTGAATATCCGAACAGGCGCAGATGCACTCATCCCTTCCTTTGGGATGTTGACCGCGACAACCTGCCGGATGGTTTTGAACTGGCATTCGGTTATGATCCGTGGGACAGAAATACTGATGATGATGACCTCCATGACGGCGAGGAGAATCCCGATGGAGACTGGTACGCGTTGGATGATGGCGGGCGGAAACATAACAACGTTTACCGGGAAAACGGTTTTCATCCCAGGACGGGCTACGGATATCTGCAACCCCTGCGGACGCCGCCTGGGTCCAGGCATACTGCACAGTTTGTGAATTACCAGGAATTGATAGGACCGCGCGGCTTTCCGGCGATAACAGCTAATGATCCCAACGATACTGCTACGCATCCGCTCTCGAGGGATACCGACAATGATGGCATATGGGACGGATGGGAATGGTATATAGGACTGGACGCCAAGGATCCTACAGACTCCGCGACTGATGAATCGCCGCCGTATGACGGCGATGGACTGACCAATTTTGAAGAGTTTGAGAGTTATAATACTTCAACGAACATATACGCCAATCGGACATACGTCACCAACTGGCAGAATAAACTCGAACCTACAGATATATGGGATGGGGATACTGATATAGACCAGATGGGCGATGGCGCTGAACGCGCGGCATTCAACTTTACTATTGGACTAGGCGAGCCCACGCATATTGAGACAAATGAGAATGGCGTGGCAACTTATGTTGGCTTCTGGGGCGGCGGCCTGAACCCGACTACCGCGGATACCGACGGCGATTACCTGCCCGATTACTGGGAAGCATCATTCCCCAGCTCTGGGATGACCACAAATGGTGAACCGGCCAACGATGGCATGGATGGCAGCGCGCCGGACGCTTTTGCGGATCCTGACGGTGATGGGTTGAATAACTATCAGGAATATATGGCCGGCTCGGTTTATCACTGGCAGTACTTGTATAACAATCCATACGAAGGCGGATGGGATGAACTCTATGATGTCAACAACAGACAGGGTTTCCCTTATGATCCGTGGCACTTTTTTGACTCGATTGCATCGTCGAATGATGCCATGCGAGCTGCCGGCGGACGAGAGCCACGCGAATGGGATCCGCACTACTGGGCTCTGATCATAGCGGGAACCCCCATTCGGGAATGGCGCTTCATATCGGCCGCTGAACCGCCGAGACCTCCATTTCAATGGTTGTTCAGCACGTGTTTTCCTGACACTGCCGACACAGATGCGGACGGCATGGATGATTATTACGAGGTATTCCATCAACTGAACCCGCTGGCAGGACATGTTTATGACCGGGTTTTAGACAAAATTCTGGGCATTCCAGATTCTATTCCTCCTGCATTCCCGGATTTTGACCCTGAGCGTACACCGTGGGTAAACGGGTGGTGGCACGCGGATTCCGATCAGGACGGACTGCCTAATATCTATGAATCGATTCAGTCAGTTGGGGATTTTGAGCCGCAGTACTATCATACTGATCCTTCGCCTTACTGGATGGCCGATGTCACGCACACAAAGAGCTGGGCGAATATGTACTACTGGACCGGGCAGATGTTCGGAATGAGCGGTTACTGGTGGTGGGGCGGCCTGGAGGTTATGCTTCGTAATATGGCCCCGCTCTGTGCTCCAGCGTACTTCTTTGATTTTGAAATGAACGAAGGGTTTGATACGGATAACGATAACCTTGGCGATCGCGGAGAGCTTGTCCACACGACTGCCAGTCCGGGCTCCACCGATCCGTTGAATCCCGACGATCCACCGAAACGGAGGGCATTGAAACTTAACGGGCAGGCTGCCGCGCGAACCCAGGGGCAAGGGTGGAGTCATCGCATGGAAGATTTCCGGGAATTCTGCGTTGAAGCCTGGGTGCAGGCGGATAATCCTGCTTCCGGTTCAAAACAGACAATTGTCGAACGCCCGGCCATTGTGCCCTCCGGCAATCCAATGTCTTATCCCGAGGGATTGAGGCACAATTTCCAGCTTGGTATTGATGAGGTCGGCAGGCCATTCGTGGCGTATAATGGCGCCGGCTATGACGGATTGTACAACGAAGCCAAGGCCGCAATCGGACAGGCGCTGGTTGCAGACAGATGGTATCATCTGGCAGGCACTTACGATGGCACAGAAAAAGAACTAACCCTCTATGTCAACGGTATCGTGTCGGCCAAAACACCAGCAGCCGAAATACCTTTCAATTCATGGTACGGCGGGTTCGAGTCTATTTCCAACATTGTGAATACAATAGGGGGTATTCCAATGCCCATTGTTGTAGGAGCGAGCGACGCGAACCCCGTGGGTTGGGTTTCCGGAACAGCAATGCCGTTCAGCCCATTCATGTACAGGCGGCCGTTTCCTGCGCCATACGCTGGTGTGAATATTTTGCCTGAACAGCCCGCGCTTCACAGCTATTTCTCAGGACTTGTTGACGAAGTAAGGATATGGGCGGAATCCAGGAGTCAGGCTGCTATTCAGGCAAATATGGATGCGGAGTTCTCAATTGAGGACGCGCAGTCAGAAGTTGGAGTGGGATTGCGCTATAGCTTTGGTTTCAATGCTCTGCCCGATCCGGATCACGACCCGATTGCTCCGCAGGGCTTTGAAATGCTTCAGGGATATCCCGAGGACGGATCTTACACGTATACCCCTTGGTGGGCGAGTGCTAGTGACCGGTCAAGGGTTTATAATGAATATCTCTACGTGCCGTGGCTGGTAAATCTAGCGCAGCATCAGCCGCTAGACCCGCCTGTGGATTCCACGATTCCATGGGCTCCATATCAGTATCCGAACACCTCGAATCCATATGTATACCTGTATCTGCACGGTGTGCTGGGAATGACTGAGCACCACCCGTTCTATTACCCGCCGCTGCAGAATCAGAATGTATACGGCGATTTGCTGCCGC
>CAYSRM010000105.1:2367-5902 GCA_964433435.1 uncultured Victivallales bacterium | reverse complement strand
CGCTTAACTTTTTCTTTTTCCGCCACGCACCGTCTGAGCACAGCTTCAACTCTAGCCAGTAGTTCGTTCAATCCAAAAGGCTTTGTAACATAGTCGTCCGCGCCGAGTTTGAGGCCAACAACTTTGTCAATTTCTTCAGTTTTTGCTGTAAGCATGATTATCGGCATTGACTGGTTCCATGTCCTGACTTCCCTGCACACATCATATCCGCTCTTGCCCGGCATCATTATATCCAGAATCAACAGGTCAAAGTTTTTTTCTCGAACCAGGGATAAAGCCGCCTTGCCGTTATTGGCAGTTTCAACCCGATAGCCTTCGCTTTCAAGCATGTCAGCCAGCCCTATGCGAATATTTTTTTCGTCTTCCGCAACAAGGATATGAGATCTGCTCATCCTATGCCTCTTCCTGTGTTTCCGGCCTGTCAGAAGGGAATGCTATAATAAACTGCGCCCCTCCGCCCATTCTTGCCGCATATGAAATATCTCCGCCCATTCCTCTCAGCAGGCCGCGAGCAATGCTTAACCCCAGTCCCGAGCCGCTTTTCCCAGCGGTCAATTCCTGGTCGACCCTGTAGAATTTTTCAAAAATCCGTTCGGTATGATCCCCCGGCACTCCAGGACCTCGGTCCAGAAACTCGATAAGACATCTGTCATCCACTTGCTCCACTCTTATGATCAATTCGCCCCCTTCAGCCGCATACTTGAGGGCATTATCCGCCAGATTCAGCATGACCTGATTCAGGGCATCCCGGTCTGCTGTAATAAGCAGGGGTTGTTCCGGGACTTCGATTTTCAAAACAAGCCCTCCGCTTCTGATTCTTTCACTGTGATTCCGTTCAAAATTATTAACTAACTCGCTCACATTAATCCGTTCGAGATTGTACTTCCTGCGGTTCTGCTCCAGGCGCCCGAAATCCAGGATATTATTGACAAGCCTGGTCAGTCTCTCTGATTCCTCGACTATCACGCCAAGATACTCCCTGCGTTTAGCATCGCCCGATACACGGTTTTCCCTGAGAAGCTCCGCAAACATCCTGAGGCTCGTCAACGGAGTTTTGAGTTCATGGGAAACATTAGAAACAAAACTGGTCTTCCGCCTCGCATCCAGCATGTTGCGGTTCGCCTGCCAAACCAGCAACCCGCCGCCCGCAAGGATGGCAGCAAGAAAGACGCCTCCAATAAGTGCGAACAGCAATATTATGGTTTCATGCGCTTTTTCTACAAGGCCGGTCGGGTAATATGCCGCCACAGTCCAATGCGGCAGCAATGGAGCCAGTGAAACCGAGAATCGCGGTTTTGCCCCCGGCTGAATCTCTTGGCCGCTGCCCTGGTGAACTATTCTGCCCGCTCCATCCACCAGGGCCATGGCAACGCTGTCGCCATTCTTCGGCAACAGGCTCACCAGTCGAGACAAAAGAACCATAAACTCCATCTCCATGCCGTAGACACGTGCGGCGTCATTCTTTCTAATCCAGCCGAGCAAATGTATCCTGCTTCCGGAAAACCACGGTTTCCATCCGCTGACAAAATGAGTTGATCGGAAAGTTTCAGCCAATTTCTTTCTGCTTGAGGGATGAGATATTATCCTGCCGGAGCGAGGCGATCCGTCACCATCCATTACCGGCGCATCCCAGGGCTTCTGGTTCGAAAAAAGTTCAGCGTATCTTTCAAGGAACCTGCGTTCCTCCAAAGTGGCGCCCCGGCCGGGATCAGGGTAGATAAACCCTGCGCTTTCATTCCATACAAAGACATTTCTGACAAGCGGATTATTAAGTTCGAGTTCCCGGAGTTCTTCAACTAATTCTTCCTGCGGAATAGACCCAAGAGCGTCCATAAGTTGATCTTCGACATCAGCAACCACGGTTTGAATACGTTCAGCCACCAGTTCCAGCCGCCGTTCTACTGTTCTGCCTGCTCTGGACTCAAGCCGTTGGTGTTCCTGCTTAAGCAAAACAAAAGCCGCCGTGCCAATAACAAGGGTCGGCGCACAGACCAGCGCCAGATATAAAAACACAATGCGTTTTATCACAAACACCTTCCCGTAGCCCGCCTATTGCCTGAAATTCATGCGCATCAACGACCACAAAAACCGGCGTCCGCGGTTCAATAACCGCGGACGCCGGACTGGCGTTCACCGGGCCCTTTGCTGATTTATAGTCTGATAGGAATCGCTTCTGAGAGCCTTTCTGCTTCCCTTCGAGAGTCCATCCTGTTCAATGCTTTCCGCCTGCGCTTCTATCTTTATGGCGCGTTGCACCAGCGCTCTGTCGCCGTACTTTTTGCCGACTTTGTCAAGCTTTTGCGCCGATTCCTTCAATACTTTTGCAGCTTCCTTTGCTTTGCCTTCATCGGCAAGTTTAATGGCTTTTTCCTGCGCCAGGGCATTAAGGTTCACTTCATAAGAAGCCCTTACCTCTGTGTTTTCGGATTCCTCAACCATTTTTCTGTTTTCACTGAAGGCGCCGTCAACTCTTCCGGTTGCTGACTCAGTGTCTTCGGTAAAAACGTTCTCATACCTGACCCTGGCTACGGCGATCTCACGCTTCTCACCCGCCTTAACCGAAGGCAGTTTAACTTCCACCAACGCGAACTTCTCCTGGCCGCCGTAAAGCTGGTTCAGATAAAGTTCAACGTTTCCGTTATGGATACGGCCCTCACGACCGATTATGCGCAAGGGACGAACTCCGTTTGGACATTCAATGATCAGTTTTACTTTTCTGGCTACCACGCTCAACAAATCCCCTAATTCCTCTTTGAAGATTCTCGCCAGGTCTCGGCTGTTTTCAACAAAATAGGTATTTCCGTCGCTTTTTTGCGAGAGTCTTGCCATCAGATCCTCATTGTAATCGTTGCCGACACCTACCGTTGTCACCGAGATGCCTTCCTTCAGCAATCCTGCGCCAAGGCGTCCGAGATCCGAGGGAGAACTCGGCCCCACATTGGCAAGTCCGTCTGAAAGAAGAATAATTCTGTGAACAAAGGTTTCTTCGATATTCTTCCGGACCTCTGCAGCTCCCTGGCTGACACCCGCAAACAAGGCAGTATTACCGTTAGAGCCTATCGATCGGATTCGTTTTTCAATCCACTCTGTATTTGCGGCGCTTTGTGCCTCCACCACGGTCTTGACTTTGTGGTTGTAGACAACAAGAGAGAATACGTCCCGGCCGTCAAGCCGGTGCAATGCCTCGATCGCGGCTTCTTTTGCGCGTTCAAGTTTGTTTCCCGACATTGAGCCGGACCGGTCCAACACTATGGAAAGGTTCACAGGCGGGCGTTCCTTTACGCTCAAAGGCCTGTCAGCATCCAGGGTTATCTTGACAACAGCAGTCTGTTCCCTTTCCGCGTAAAGCACATCACGGTCCAGTTCAACCCTGCACGATACAGGCCCCGCGGTCTTGGCGCTGCAAAGACCTGCGGAAAGCGCGCATACACAAACTATTCCCGTAATTAGCGAACGTCTTCTACTGTTCATCATTCTCCTCCTATACTTAGCCCGTCCGTCCGGCAAATTTCAACATTTTTATTAAGCGCGGGCC
>CAYSRM010000105.1:0-2267 GCA_964433435.1 uncultured Victivallales bacterium | reverse complement strand
CTGAGTATCAGTCAGGACAAGAGTCCCTGTATGATAAGGTCTGAAGCTTCTTCTTCATTCAGTCCGCGGCTCATGAGAGTCTGGAGCTGTTTGGAATCTACACTGCCTATAGCCGCCTCGTGCGTCACATGCGCTTGTGGGTTCATTACATCTACAACAGGAACCGCGCGCGCGCGGGCATTGCCGCGAATTATCTCTTTGCAGTCCACATGCCCGCGAGCATGGGCGCCTGCAGCAGAAAGGGTGTTGTACACTTCCGCATAGGCATTGTCGTTCAAGGCAATGTGGGAGGTCAGCACCCCGCGCGAAGACTCGCCCTTTAGAATGCCGCCCTCTCTTATAACGATCCTGTCATCGCCCGAACCCATAATTCTCGCCATCACTTCCATCACCGCGTAGTCATCGCACTCACCTTCAAGATCAATCTCCATATTCCCGACACGGCCCTTTATAAGCTCGAACTCCGTATTGAATCTTCCGCCTTTTGCAACCCGGACTTTCGTGCGGGGAATGAGCTTTACCCCGCCTTCCTCGCCATGCACATGCCGCTCGAAATAGGAATATTCCCCGCCTTCACCAACGGTGATTTCCGCCTCCATCTCGTGCCGAATTTCACGGGCGTTTGGAAAGGTGCAATGGGCCACTATGCCCGCAGCCGCGGAACTACCGATATCGATTTTAAGATTAATGCGTTGCAACCCGCTTTCCGGCAACATTCCAAAACAGATTCTAACCGGATGTTCCAGGCGCACACCGTCAGCCACACTGATATCAGCATGAATGCCGTCGTCTGTCTCATCGGCATCAACGTTCAGTCCAGGCACAAGGTGGCTTCCCAGTATCCTGTTATGGTGCACCTCAATGTGAGCGATCTGTGGATTAGAACATACATGCCGGAAATCCTCGCCAAAAGAGGAATAAAGTGACTCAGCAACGCCGTTTTGAGCCATCACGCGTTTACTCCGTCCAGAACAGGTTGATTGATATGCTCGCAGGGAACACACTTGTTTTTGAAATAAGGGCGTATACTGTCGACAGTTCCCTTATCAAGCAATTTCCCGCAACACATCAGAAACGCATGTTCGGCATGGTCGAGAACCGAAAGACTGTGCGTTATCAGAACTATTGTAGTTCCACGCTCCTTAAGCGAGATCAAGGATTGAAATATTCTTTCCAATGCTTCCACGTCTATTCCGCTGTCAGGTTCATCCATCATGACCAGCCGCGGCTCCATGGCAAGTATCCCCGCAAGCTCCAGGCGTTTTCTTTCGCCTCCGGACAACGTATCGTCAAGAGCCCGGTCAATGTAGCGATCAGCCTTGAGTCCAACCTGCTCTATCACTTCCCTGATCTTTGACTCGCTGCGTATTTTTGCGCCTGCTCTGATAAAGTCTTTAACTTTCAAGCCTTCGAACCTTGCCGGCTCCTGCCACGCAAGCGTAATGCCAAGCCTCGCCCTTTCGTCTACAGTCATTCCGTCTATATTGCGATCCTCGAAAGTAACCGTTCCATTATAGTCGCGATAACCTTCCAACCCCATTATAAGATTAGCCGTTGTTGATTTTCCGGCTCCGTTCGGACCTACTATAGCGTGAATATGTCCTTCCCAGATGTCCAGGGACAGATCATCCAGAATTCGACGGCCACTGACAACAAGAGAAATATTTTTCAAACTTAAAAGGCTCAACACGCGACTCCGTGTAATACGGCCCCAGGCCTCAACCAAACTAGTTGGTCATTAGTGATTTTCTCGCATCGCGAGAATCATTAGTCAATAGCTCCGCCCGCCACTCTGTCTCCGCCGGCCTGTCCGCGGCAGCCTTGACAGAAGCGGGTCGTTAGTCTTGACAGCCACAACTATTTCTTGCGGCTACCCTGTGGCTTTAACGCAACAGCTGCGCGCTCATCAAGAACCCTGAACGTGAAAGATTCTGTCATGAAAAGCTTGATAGTATTACCTGACACACCTTCGTAACCTACGGCTATGTCCTGTCCGACTGTCATCTCGTAATCGCCCCCGCGAAGACTTACAAGCGCGCCGCCATTGATTGCGGGGCTCCATTTAACTCCACCGCGAACCATCTCTTCGATCCGTTTCTTCAGCGGATATCCCCTGTTGTCGCCCGCCGCCATTTTCTGATACGCGGCAGTGCCAAGCACAAGGGCATAAGGCCCGGCTATTCCGTTCTTCTCTATGGCGACTATCGCAGACTCAACAGCGCCGGTAAAGCTGTCGGCTGACCCTGGAAGCTTTTCCGGATTGTTCT